>JAEOTJ010000008.1 GCA_016839905.1 Promethearchaeota archaeon
AATCCTTGATTATTTTTATAAAACCTGTCAAACATGAATAGGTAATCAATTAGTTCATTTATAGAGCTTCCAACCTCGATTAGAGGTGTTTGGTTATACATAGCTTTCCATATTTTTTCATCTGTTCCAAGTGAACCAGTGTGGGTTAATACGGCGGATCGCCCTCTCTTAGTTTTGCCACCTCTTAAGAAAAAAACCGGTTTTCTCATATTTTTCAATATATTGAATAGTTTTCTTCCTTCATTTATTCCGTAGCGAGAAAAACCTTCAAAATATATAACTACAATCTCAGTTTCCTCATCTTGATTAAAGAATTCTAACAAATCAGAAACTTGCAAATTCACACAGTTGCCAATGCTAGCGCCCTTTGAAAAAGTGAGATTGTGTCTAATAAAACCATACCTTATCGTTCTCGAACACAGATCACCAGAATGAAAAATCAGTCCAATATTTCCTTTTTCTGTAGGAAAATCTGGAAGATATGAGCTATGTTTTGGGCAATAGACTCCCATACAATTGGGGCCGATTGCTCTTGTGTTAGGGTACTCATGATCCAAAATATGTTTTATTTCATCCTCAATTTTTACTCCTATTTCATCAGCTTCGCCGGTTCTGGCTGTAAAAAAGTGGATAAAATTTACTTTTTTTACTGCTAAAATCTCTCTTAAAGATTGAATAAGACGATCTCTTCCCACAGCTAAGATTAATAGATCAATTGTGTTAGTTGGGATATTGCTAAAAGATTTGTAGCACTTAATACCTTTTAATTCTTCCTCCGATGGAGAAATTAAATATAAATTTTCTAAGTTAAAACCTTGCGTTTTAAAACCTTCTATGAAAAAGGAGAAATTCTCTTTTGCTTCAAAAATAGCAGCAGTCTGGGGTTTAAACAAGCCATCAATAGATTTAATATCGTTATTATTGTTCATTAAAATTCTCGTTTGTTTCTAATTGAAAATTACAAGTATAACAGAATTTAGGAATTGAGTTAAATTCGGTCCCACAGTTAGGGCACTTATATTTTATTTTCTCAACAATTTTTTTAAAATCTTCAAATTGAGCTTTACTTTTATGTCTTATGGTTTTATTTAATATATAAGAGATTCCAATTGAAAAAACCACGATTAAAATACCAAGAATTATAGTTTGTGTAATAAGAGTAGAAAAATGCGCATGAAAATAGTTAGGTGAATATCTATATAAGAATACATAAAAGAAGAAATTGGGAAAGAAAAACGTATATAAATTCATAGAATATGAGGTTTTATAATCATCAAAATTAATTATAGGAATCAATGATACGATAATCCAAGATATGTAAATAAAATAAACCCCTGTTAAATCATTTATATCAAATATAATATGATTTGCCAGGAATTGAATAATATCTTGGCGTTCTTTTGAGATCTCATTATCAAAATTTATTTTAAATTTATAATCGAAAACATAAATGAATAAACTTAAAATTACAATCTGAAGAATAAAATTTACTACCTTAATTTTGAGGAAACTAAGTTTATCCATAATAAATGTATAAATTATAACATCAAATTAAATTCTTTTAAATATGTTCTATTTATTTTGATATGCCAAAGTAGAGAATTTTGAATTAGAAATTCATCTCATAGATAAATTAATTTTATTACACTAGAATTCATAGGGAGAACTCGATATTTCCATTATTCATGACAATTTTTTCATCAAGCTTAATTGTCGGATGCCATAAAACTAAATCGTAGTGAATAGCTGCTTTTAAATTTCCGCCAAGAGTTAGATTTGAACCAATGCCTATGTGTGCTGACCCTAAAACACCCTCATCATCAAGCATTATTCCCGTCATTTTGCACTTCGGATTTAACCCCACACCTAATTCCGCGATGTTGTATACATACGGATCTTTTTTTGCTTCAAGATCTTGCTTTAAAATCTCTGCTTGGTATCCTCCTTTAATTTCAGTGATAAATCCCTTATTTACTTTAATATGGAGAGGCTCTTTTAGTAACCCAATTCCAAGGTAAGGTATACTTGCATCTGCTATAATAATCCCTTCTGAAGTTCCTAATATAGGAGAGATATTGGCCTCAATAGTCGGAAACGTTGAAAATTGTCC
>JAEOTJ010000445.1 GCA_016839905.1 Promethearchaeota archaeon
AATTTAATATATTCAAAGCACATTGAGAGTATTTCTAATAATTCCTTTTTATCTTTAAGATTTTTAGAAAATTTTTCGTTTAAAAAATTTAATTCATTTCTAACAGCAATTAAATAAATTCTATTTTTAGAAAAATTATAAATTTGATTAAAAATTGAATTCTCAATCTCAAATTTTTTCAGGAAACTATTTTTAAAATATTTAAAATTAATGTTTCTTGTAAGAATGTGATTTTTCTTATAGCTGAAAAACATAGCAAGTGAAATTATTACACTATCAATTTTTTCTTCATTTTGAGCAGATTTAATAATCTTTTTTATTATGCTTACTCTAGATTTTATTATTAAGATATTTTTAAAGAAATCATTAAAAAATTTTAAACTAAGTTGTTCATTAGAATTTAATCTTAAATCAATAACTTTTTGATATAGAAGATTTTTATCAATCCCTAATTCAGAGATTTTTGAAAATTTTAAAAATGTTTGATTAAATGACATTTCTACTTGATCTTTTAAAAAATCAAACTCTAAAGAATATTTTTTGTTAAAATTTTGGGTAATAATTATGTCTTTGTTATCAAGAAAATAAACTTTTGCAGAAAGATTCTGAATCCCTCTCTTTACTTTATCCTTAAAATTTAAATCGTCAATACACATTTTTTTTATTTTTTTTTTCCCCATATTATACAAGAATAGATTTTGCTCAAGAACATCTTTATGTTCTTTTGAGATTTTTTCTAGAAAAGAATAATATTTTTCATTCCCTGTCCTTTTATTCATATTCTTTAATTCTTCTTTTAATGCATATCTCCAATCAACTAAGAAGTCCTCATATTTTTCTTCATCTAGAGTAAGAGTTATTTTTTGTTCAGAGTCTTTATATTTAATATCTATTTTAGTAAATCTCTTTGTTTCAAAGAATTCCTTAAAGAATTTTTTTGCAATATAAAAATAACAATTAAGGGGATTCTTTGGGTTTTGAAATTGATTTGTATAGACTCCCTTATTTGAGCATAATTTTAAGATTTCTGGGCGACACGAAATCAATAAATCATAAGAAGAATTTTTAATTTTATTAGAAAAAACTTTTAAAACTGCATACTTATTTTGTTCTTTGAACAATTTTAAGGTTGATTTAGGCATAATTTTTTTAATTCTTAAAATTGCTCTTTGTAGCGTTATGTTAAAAGCTTTTTGCTCTTTAAAAATGTCATTGCTATAATGATTTATGAATTTATTTATAGCTTTTACCATTATTTAATCTACTTATAGATTTGTTTATTTTGATAATAATGTAATTATAAATATTTAAGTATTTCCATATCTTAGTGTGGAAAGTGTTGAATATTTATCTTTTTTATATCTCATAGTCATCTAAGTTGGAGATTATTGTATTCAATACAGGTTCAATTAATTTTTTAAAGGGTCCATATTTCTTAATAAAAATGCTAAATGTTGATAAAGTAGGAATGCCTTTAACAAAACCCAGAGTATTAGAGATTAAACTTTCTTGTTCTAAAAATCGGATTAATTCTTTTCTGGATCTAAAATTAGAAAGTGTTTCAAAAATTAAAAATCTTATAAGAGCTTTTCTTTTATATTGTTTATTTTGATAAGTCTCCATATTTTTAGTGATTATGGTTAAGTCTATATTATCAAAAAATCTTTTAAGGCTTTTAATATCAATTTTAGTTTCTTTTAAAAAGATTTTTTTTCTTTTCAAAATCCCATTAATACTTGTTTCTCTTTTCATATTTCGTCGAAACTTTTCTAGCAGCACTACTCTTTTTTTGCAATCATAATATATTTTATTTTTTTTTTTTTGATCATCCAACATCTGAGGATCAACTCTATAAATATTCTCATAGAGGTTCTTATCCTCTTTTTCGGAAAGATCTTCTTTGAAAGATTTAAGAAATATATTTTTCAATTTTCCTTTCAAGGAAATGTCTACACATTCTTTAGTCGCCATCGGGTAAGAAATCTTTGCTTTATTTTTCTCTAATTTTAATTGAACTAGATCTAAAGGAGTTATCTTTTTTCCTTTTTTGTTAATAAAATACCCTAGTTCTCTAAAAGTTTTAGGAGGAAATGCCTCATTTTCAATATCCCACATTTCTGAAATATATCCACAATGATCACACAATCCTTCTTCATTTTCCATAATATACTGACAATATGGACAAGATAAAATTTTATTTGACATTTTATCATTAAATCCTTATAATTATTTATTCGAAAGTTCCTCTTCTTATTATTATAAAAGATAGTATTTAATATTTCTTATCAAGGTTTTTCAAAATTAACAGAGAATTTAAAAAGATATCTTGTCTAAATTTCAATTTCCTTTAAAAGATAAGTTAGACCAATTCAATATTAGAATATTAAAATTGGTTCATAATGAAATATGGTAAGATTTAAATGTTGTCAATTTACAATAAATATATATAAATAGCAAAATTGGATAAATCAAAAAGAATCCTTTTTGAGGATTATATATGACATTCTCTATTAATAAGAGTGGCTCTTCAAATAACAGTGTTCAATTCTATAATGGATATTCAAATAAATGTCCAGAGTGTCATAACACTTCAATTTTGAATAATAGGTGTTGCCAATGTGGTCTTGTTTTATGTGATGAAGAATTTGATGTGTCTCACATAGAAAGTAGAGCTTATAATAAGGAAGAAAAAGATAAAAGAGCTCGTGTAGGCCCTCCCATCACCCCGTTTTTGCCAGATATTTCATTAAGTACAGTAATCGAAAAGAGTAAGATAAAGAGCCCTGACCTCAAGAGAGCATCTAAGTGGGATTCTCAAATGCCTTGGGATGTCCGAAATCTTTTAATTGCCATCACAGAATTAAAAAGAATAGGGTATAATTTAGGTCTTCCAAATTACATTAAAGAGGAGAGTTTAAACTTATATAAAAAAGCCTTTAATAAAAATTTATTAAGGGGAAGATCCATCAGAGCTATGGTTGCAGCATGTATTTATTATGAATGTCGCAATAAAAAGTTTCCAAGGATATATGAAGAAATATGTGATCAAAGTTCCGAAACCCCGAAAAATATTAGAAATTCTTATAAAGCTCTAATTTATAAATTAAATTTAAAAGTTCCTGCCGCAGAACCCATTCATTTAGTTTCTAGATTTTCTAAAGAATTGGGTTATGATTTTATAGCAGAAAGAGCTACTATTAAAGTTCTTAAGATTTTTATGGAACGATTTTCCATAAGTGGAAAGCAGCCACTTGGTTATTTGGCAGGAGCATTATATCTTGTAAATATGACTCGAGAATACAATATCAGCCAAAAAATTATTGCACAGTTGGTAAGAATAACAGAGACAACTTTACGTTCTCGATATAATGAAATTATATCTAAATTAAGATTAAAGAATTAGGTTTTTCAATGAAAAATTTAAAACCTCATAAAAAATGCATTATATTAAGGTTTATGCAAAATATAAAATATAAAGTAAATGAGAGTAATATTATGATCGAAGAATGATTAGATCTCTACGTCGATTTATTACCCTTTTATTCCCCTATAATTAATGTAAAAAATATTAAGGTCCGATGTCCCCCCCATCTAAAGAGGATGTTTGTCCAGATTTTTTGCAACGGAAGATTTAAATATACATGTTCAAATAATATAATTAATAAGTTTATTAAACATAATTATGGAATCAAGATTACTCCCAAAAGACTTTTGGAACGCATTTAAAAAAGGAAACTATGTCTTTGATATAAAGCTTAAAGAATTTAAGCATAAGATTAAAAATATTAATAAATTAAAAGGATTGATCTATTTAAAGACTTTTTTTGTTCAAGAGACTTTAATAAATATTATTTGCATTAAAGATATTTTTTTTATGTCATTTCACCCCTCTCATACTGAAGTTGAAACATATGGAATTATTGATTATAATATTTATCATAATAAAAGAGATCTAAGATTTTTTCAACATTTTATCAAAAAGAATCCTAAAACATTAAATTTGTTAAAAAAGATTGAAGCAGAATTAAATGAGAATGAAATTTATATAGATACAATTCCGAAAATTCATGGGGGAGGTTTAGTTCAAGAAGGTCCAATTAAATTCATTTTAAATAAAACTTTTAAATCCATCGCCACCAAAGAATTGATGGAAGATTTAAGTTCAAAAAATATTTTTACATCTGAATTTTGGAATGCTTTCAACTCTGGTATATATCCTAACAGTAATAATTCAACATTAAACGAATTGAATTTATCATATATAATTGAAAAATATGGGAAATTATTATATGAAAAGGGGGAGAAAGGCTTCCAATCTTGGGGATATGCTCATTCTTCAGTAAGAGGAGGACTTTTAATAAATATCATTTCAATAAAAGATTTATTATACATTTCGGTTCATTCCATTATTAAAAAGACTAAAACGCAACAACATGAAACAATTGCCATTTTTGACTATAAAAAAAATAGATTTAAAGGTGAAAAAGAATGGAAATTTTTTGAATATTATAGTGTTAAAATGAAAAAGAATCCTGAAGCACTTATAATATGTAATAAAATAAAAAGAGAACTCTTTGATGAAAGGAAAATAATTTTTCATGAATCTCCTCGAAAATTTGGGAAAATATCCTTTGATAAACCCATAAAGACAATAATATGTGCTGCCCGATGGAGAAGGCTCACTATTCTCTCTCCTCACCTCAGCTCCATAGAAAAAGCGGAAGAAATAGCAAAAATAAAAGTGCTTGGTCTTGAACCCATCACTGTTGCAGGATATGCTAATTTTTCTAGTGATTCTAAAGTTACTCTTGAGTCAGGACAAGCAGAAAGATTAATATTGCTAGAAATCCATAATTTTGAGAAAAGATTTATGCAAATATATAACAAAAATCCTTCTATAGGTCGCGTTGAGATAATTAATAAATTATCTGAACAACTGAGAATATTGCCATCAAGTGTCGCCTCATATGGGAGGGCATCTAAAAATACGATTGTAAGAGAATATTCTATTGAAGTATATAATATACTTAATCTTGAAAAATATAATATCGTTGAAAGATATAAAACCATCAAAAAATCAAATGCAGAACTCAAGTTCCGAGAAATTATAGAAATCATAGCCATACAAATTGAAATAGATCCCGTCTCAGTTGTAGCATATTTAACGTATTCTGATTATTTTAAATCTAAAGCCCAAAAACTATATAATATTTTAAAATGTGAAAAAAGAAATTTAGAGTTTAGAATATTCAAAATTATGCAATTAAATCCTAATAATTTTAATTACGAAGATGCATTTAATCAAATAGCAAAGGAGGACAACCGAGAGATTATAACAATTTTAAGTAATGGAAGATTCAGTACAAATAAAAAAATTAAATCTGCATCTTATAAACTGTATCATGAATACATCGGAAAGAAATATAATATCACCAAGCTTGGTCAACAATATAAAAAGAACCATCCTACTTATTCAACATTTAAGGTCATTATTTTAATTGCAAGAGAAAAAGGTTTGAAACCTAGATCCGTAGCAGATTATGGAAAAAGATTATTCATTGATCCCAACCTAAGTAGAGAATTTGAAGAGGCTTATAATCTTTTTTATGATATTGATAAAAAAATAACTCGAAATTGGTTAAAGATTAGAAGGAAGAATAAAACTTTAAAATTTTGGAAAATTCCAACCAAGATAGGTGAGCTCTTAGGCTTGTCTCCTATTTATATTTCTGCTATCGCCCGTTATTCAATAGTTCCTTTAGTTAAGTATGAAGCCATTAAATCTTATAAATTTTTAAGATTAAAAAAAAATAAAATAGAGGAAATTTGGTCAAAATTAATAAGATCACATAGTCATTTAAAACCTTGGGAAAGGGCTCAACAAGTTTCTGAAAAGGTAAATCTTTCTATTTCTACATTGGTCCACTTAGTAAATGATATTAATGATTTAGATGTTTTATTGGACTCAAAAGTAACTAAAGCTAAAATTAAAAAACGTAGCATTTTCAATCCTAAGTTTGATTTTGTTATGAAAAAAGTACTTGAAATTATAAATATTTGTATTGATAATAATGAGTCTATCATTAGTACGAGTGTTGTCAGGAGAGAATTTGATAAATTTGAAAAATCAGATAATAAAATGAGAAATCTAATTGCTGATATTTTAAAAATATTAGGAAATCTTAAGGTAATAAATCTAAAAGAAGGCTCGATCCCCTATAAATAC
>JAEOTJ010000446.1 GCA_016839905.1 Promethearchaeota archaeon
ATTCCTTTTATAATAGAAGGGATATTAAAAGCAACAAGCAAGTTTAAAGCAGAATGTTTTGGAAAAGTACAAGAAGATGGAAGTCTTGAGCCCCCAGAAGGAAAAAGTAAAAGTTTAACACACATTGCAATGAAATTATTAAAAAGATTAAAAAGATCCCATAAAGTTTATGAAAAAGATGTAGTCACTTTTCTTTGGGCCATGCAAGCAATATTTGTGGGCATTATTCTGATATTAAATTTTGTGATATAAAATGATAAAATATCTAATAATAAATGCAGATGATTTTGGTATGTCCCATGAAATTAACCGGGGGGTCTTAAAAGCAATAAAAAAAGGGATTGTTAAATCAGTTAGCCTTCTCCCAAACTTTCCTGGTACAAAAGAAGCAATAAGTATTGCAAAGAAAAATAAATTAGATGTAGGATTACATATTAATTTAACTCACAGTAAAAGTTTTACTAATCCTAAAAAAATAACTGACAAAAAAGGGTTCTTTAAATTCAAAAGTTATCCAATATATGCATTAAAAACAAGTCTATTAAATAAAAAGATTATAAAAAAAGAGATTATATAATGTAGAATAGAAATTAAGTGTGTTTTTCAACTTAAAATTTTTATTACTCTTCGTATTCCCATAAAATACATAAATCCTATTCCTAGAAATAATGCGATCATTGCAATCAAACCAGTTCTAGTACCAAATATATTCATAACATCGAGTACATCTAATATTATCATTACGATTATGATTATTACATAAAATATAATTAGGGGAAGGAAGTATTTAATTTTCATTGGCATTAAATATCACCTTATTTTTTATTGATTTCAACTTTTTTTTTTTTTATTTAAAAAATTAATATTAATATCTACTGTAATCTTTTTAAGAGTTTGTTTAAAATTAATTTAACATATCTATAATATAATTGGGTTATTAATTGGTCCAATTATATGATAGACTTGGTGAAGCAAGTTAGAAACAGAAAAAAAAAAAAAAAGATTATTCTATATTTTTTTATAGGGGGCAGAAAAGATGTAAACATATATAAAAAGCCAAAATAAATTGCTTAATTAAAAATAATCATTGGAAATAAAAAGATTAGAAAAAAAGAGATTTTATAATGTAGAATAGAAATTAAGTGTGTTTTTCAACCTATATCTTGTACTACTTCTCGTATTCCCATAAAATAAGTAAATCCTATTCCTATAAATAATACAATTACTACAACCCAACCCTCTAGATCATCAAATATTTGCATTATATCAAATACACCTAATAATATCATGACTATTGTAGTAATTACATAAAAGATAATTAGGGAAAGGAAGTATATAATTTTCATTACCATTAAATATCACCTTGTTTTTTATTGATTTAAGCTCTATTTATTTATTTTTAAAAAATTAATATTAATATCTACTGTAATCTTTTTAAGAGTTTGTTTAAAATTAATTTAACTCCTCTATTATATAACTGTTTTATTAATTGGTCCCATTATATGATAGACTTGGTGAAGCAAGTTAGAAACAAAATAAAAAAAAGGTTATTATCAATGATTTTTTTTACTTTAATTGTTCATAATTATTACCGATTACGAGTATCAATAACGATAAAAGAATCAGGAGCGGCGGCATAATGGCTTCATAATGTGGGTAATCAAGGCTGGCTAATACTCCTTGAGCGAGCCTTCCAAGAAAATAGACACCAAAACCAATAGCATTTAATGCATAGGATTTTCTAAGTACTCCAAATGTTTTGACTGCAAGATATGCGAATAAAATTGGTATAATCCCAATAAGAAGAGGTAAAAATACGAGATTTAAGAGTAGTCTTCCAACAGGATAAGATAAATTGCCAATTTCAATTACAATTAAATCAATATCTACATCATATTTGCTTTTAATATCCGGATCCATTATTAATTCATTAGGAAGTACCAACGCAAGAATACCTATAAAAATAGGAACTACGAATAGAATAATCCTAAACACAATTTTCATTTTAGGAGTTAATTCTATTCTCTTTTTTGGTTCATTCTCTTTTTTTTCATCTTTCTGTTCTAAGTGAGTGTCAGGTGGAAAAAGTAATATCCCAAGAACGCCCGTCATGCATGCAACTCCACACCATGTACAGAATGTAGCTAATCTATAAACTAACATTAAAGAATTTGCCATTACTTCTCCCGACATATCTAATTCTGGAATAAAGAAATAATAAGCAATAAAAAATACTCGCCCTGCGGCTAAACATATAAAAATGAAACTAAAAAATAGCCAATATAGTTTTTTACTTGTTCTGTATCTCATTATTAAGAAGTAGAAAAACAATAAAAAAAGATAACCTACGATAATAAAATATAATCCCATTTCTATTGCTGAAAAGAATGTAAATTTCTGAAAGCGTAGATCTTCTGCAAGAATCATGTTTAATCATTTATGTTATAGTTTTATTATAAAAATTTTAAATATTTTATTTTAATATACTATCAATTTATTTAATTTAAATTTTAATTTTTAGGTTTCTTTTATATTATATTTTAAAAAAAATAATTTATTCTCTAATATTAATAAATATAAAACTAGTTTTGGATTAAATGATAATTAATGATACTATTGAAACATTTAATAGTCTAATTAAAAGACGAGGATTCATCTGGGGACCTTCACCAGAGATCTATGGAGGTTTAGCAGGATTTTATTCATATGGTCCGGCGGGTATGGCTTTTAAAAATAATGTATTGTCACTTTTTAGGAGAGAACTTCGAGCTTTTGGATTTGGAGAAGTAGAATGTCCAACTATAATGCCAGAAATAGTATGGGAAGCCTCTGGACACTTAGAACGCTTCATCGATCCCGTTTTACGGTGTCAGAAATGTGATATGTTATATAGAGCAGACAAATTTCTCCAAGAAGCCTTGCCAGATTTAATGATAGAAGGGATGTCGTATGATAAGATGGAGGAAATAATAAATAAAAACAATATAGTGTGCCCTAAATGCGAAACTCCTTTTAGTAAAATAGAAGAATATAATCTTATGTTAAAAACTCAAGTAGGTGCAGGAACAACGGCTTATCTTCGCCCTGAAACAGCAACGACTACTTATTTACTCTTTAATCGCCTTAATCAAGATGCAAGAAGGCAATATCCCGTTAAAATATTCCAATACGGTAAAGCATATCGGAACGAGATTTCTCCACGGCAGCAAGTTCTCAGAATGAGGGCATTTGATCAATTCGAGCTCCAATTATTTATAGGGAAGGAGCAAGAAATGGATTTTAAAGATTATGAGGAAATAAAAGATTATAAATTACCTCTATTGGATTGGAAGCTCCAAGAACAGAATATTGACACTCTAAAAATGATTTCTTTAGAAGAAGCAATAGGGAATGGGACTCTTAA
This sequence comes from Promethearchaeota archaeon, assembly GCA_016839905.1. The sequence continues at coordinate 3,404 of JAEOTJ010000446.1, forward strand.
AAAACCTGCTTATGCTTATTGTCTATATCTTGGTCACTATTTAACTAAAATCTTAGGCTTTCCTGATAATGTCATAAGACTTAGACAACATTCCCCTAATGAAAGGGCCCATTACGCTGACGATGCTTGGGATCTAGAGATTAAAACGCTACAATTTGGTCAAGTTGAAGTATGTGGTATACATGACAGAACGAATTATGATTTAAAACGACATGGAGAATATTCAAAGCAAAACTTTGAAATTGCAATGGGAAAAGATCCTAAAGATAAAGAAATCCCTCAAATTCTTGAAATCGCGTTTGGACCAGATCGTATTATTTATACTTTACTTGAATGTGCTTTTAATGTTGAGGATGATCGAATTAATTTAAAATTAAATCCTTTATTAGCACCAAATACAGTAGCCGTGTTTCCACTTATAAGAAATAAAGAAAATATTGTTAATTTGGCAAAAGAAGTCCATACATTATTAACTGATAATCGAATTACATCTTTTTACGATTCAGCAGGTTCAATAGGTAAAAGGTATCGAAGGCAGGATGAATTAGGCACCCCTTTCTGCATTACTGTTGATTACGATTCATTGGAGGACAATGCAGTTACTCTTAGGGATAGGGATACAATGGAGCAAACAAGAATTGATATTTCGGATGTTCCTGAAATTATAAAAAACAAGTTATGATTAAATATTTCAAAATCAGATTACAATTTGTAATTTTATTACTTTAATCATATATTTTTTTGTCTTGAAATTCAGAAAAAATTTATAATGAGAAATATTAATCAAAAATAACAAAAAAGAAATTGTTAATAATAGATACTTACAAGAAATTTAAATGACGTTTCACAATTATTTTTTAACTAAAAGATATAATAGGAATCATAATGAAAAAAGAATTTTAGGTTTATTTTTATTATTTATTATTATTTTTAGTTCAATACTACTCATTTCTAGATTTAAAAGCAATTATAGTGGAAATAAAACGCACGAGAATAATATTGATAATTTAAATTCTATTTTTCCTATCTTATCTTATAATATTTCTAAGATTCTTGATGATCCTTTTACTAAAAATTTTAATGATATAGAATCATTCATAGATGATAATTTAAAAAACACAGATTTAAGTGCAACCACATATTTTTCATTGACTAATGATGAAGGAAATGTAATTGATGATAAAATTTATTCAGAAACCAATCTCCTTTTATACTCCGCACCTCTAGAAGAAAATCTAAGAGGAAATGATATTTTTGATAAATATACTAATTTTAGGAATTCACCATTATGGTACGAAGGCAATAGGAGTGAATATGAATATGGATTTATTGAATCTATTAACGCTACAACGGGACAAATAATAGAAAGTAAAAGAAATCTCATTGATAATTTAATTCCAATTGTATTATTATGTGAAAATATGGATTATTATAGTGGTGCAGAATACGAAGATCCTGCTGAAGAAAATATAACCGAAGAATTCTTTCCTCTAATTAATTCTTCTGTTTTCTGGGATGATAATAATACAGGGTTCTATGAAAGTAATTCTTCTTCAATTCAAGATAAAGATTCAATTGCTAATTTATATGCAATTTATGTAAATCTCTTAGTAAATAATACAAATAATATAGATGATACTAATATAAAAAATCGAGCTGGCGAGTTAGCTAATAGAACAATAAATTCAATAGCTAAGCATGTATGGGATAATGAAAATAGTGGATTTTATGCCAATTCTAATAGAACTTGGAGTCAGCCAACTCCCGGTGATGATTTCAAAATTTTGGATGTAAATGCATTAGGATTATTAACTTATTTAGAACATTGGATACAAGTGGAAGGAATGCATGAAAATTCTACTTTCTATAAAAATGCAACCATATTATATCATGTATTAAATGATCAGTTATGGAATGAGAATCAAAAGGCTTATCAAAATCGTAGATATGATGATTGGGATGGGGGCCCTGTACCTTCAGAAGATAATCGAATTTATCTAAAAGCTAACGCATTAATGATGCAAGCTTGTTTGAAATTCTTTTCAATTACTGGAAATATCTCTTTTTATGATAGAGCTCTTGAATTATATAACACATTTGAAAATTCCTTTTATAATAACACTTTAAATGCATATATAACTTATTTAGGTTCTACAAATAACACTAACATCGATCTCAATGCTAATATAAAATTATTTGATGCTTATTTAGATGCATTTGAAATATATAATAATACTCAATTAAGTGTTGATTTAACAGGAGGAAAAAATGGAGATTTCATTTTTAGCGAACATGCATTAAATCTAACCTGTAGTTATGATTTTATCAGTCCTAGTGATGATCATGATCCCATTTGGTGCAACATCACTGATGCCTCAATTCTCTATGATTTTCATTATCCTAATGGAACTATTTTTAATACTACTGAAAGTTATATTGAATTTAATAAAACAACTGGTAATATTATGGAAATTACAAATATTTCTTGCGTAGCTTGTGTGAATAGTTCCTTAAATGGAACCTATTTTTATCTCAATACTCCAAGCATGAAATTTTATGTATGGTTTGATGTTAATAATTCTGGTGCTCCTGATCCAAATATTTCGGGGAGAATAGGAATTAAAGTTCAGAATATTAGCATAAATGCTACGATATTGCAAGTGGCAAATAATATCTCTAGCGTCCTTAATTTGAATGGCAATTTCTCGACAGAAGTAAAAAATAATAAAGATGTATTCATTACAAATCTCGAACTTGGTATTGCTATAAATGCTACTGATGGGGTTGGTATTAACGCAACAAAATTTAATATAACTACTTTTCAAGATGGTGAAAATAGAACTGTTACAGAACATAATTTAATATTTAACATAACAGAAGATATACCATATGATAATGATTATTACGTTGTAATATTAGTAAATACGACTTATTTTAGAGCAGATTATACTTTAAAATCATTTAATGTTATTTCTGGACTGGAGGATGGAGGAATAACTGGATTAGATGCAAGTTTATATCAAGGACAAACTGTAAATATGACTTTATCAATTCAAAATGACAGGGCATCAAATATAACTTTAAATGTATCGGTGATTGCTGACGGTATAATTGATATTGTCAATAAAGAAGTGAATTTTACTGGAAATGAAGCAATTACTGAAGTACCTTTTAATATTACAGCATATAATGATACAACTCCAGGGGATATAACAATTGACTTTTATATTAAGAATGGCACTATTGAATATTTACATAAAACTCATTCTCTCACTATTGCGAATGCATTAAATTATGGTGATTTAAGTTATACAAATAATATCATTAGTGGGGGGAGTATTCAAATTTCATTAAATCTACACAATCAACTGCCGAATGACCAGCAAAACTTAAACATTTCTTTTTCAGGAGATTATATTCGAACGATGATACAATCTGTTCTGTTAAATCCCTCAGAATCAAAATTAGTTTCATTTCCAATTGATGTAAATGATAATATTTTAGAAGATTCTATTGAAATAACAATAACTATCTCGAAAGGTTCCACAGTTGTTTATACTGAATCTTTAGCTATTGACATTGTCCGTCAATTTGAATTAATTAGCATATCATTCCCCGAACTCGTTCCTCAAGGAGAAACTGCTTATTTAATCATATTAATCAAAAATAACAAAAAAGAATCTGAAACCTTTTCACTTTTTATTAATGCTGAAAAAGTAGAAGCGAATATTGATAAATTAAGTCCTGGAGAAAATAGAATTATTTATGAAATTATCCCAACAATTAATCCATATGAAATTGGGATAAAAGAATATCAATTAATACTAAAAGATAATTCTAAAGAAATAATCATAACTCAAAACTTCAAGGCTAATATTGAATTATCAACAATTAATTTAATTCTTTTTTACATAATTCCAGTATTAATACCAATTGGTATTGTTTTATTCTATAAAAATAAAGATCTTAAACATAAAATATTAAGAAGATGATTATATTGAATAAGAAACAATTACAACATGTATTAATCATATCATTAATAATAATCAGTATATTTTTTAGTATAGCATCGATTTCTGAATATTCAAAACAAGAGTATAATTCAAGAGAGAATAGAGTTAATGAAATTTTTAATATAAAGCAATTGCCAAAAACCGCAAATATTCAAAAAAAGGCCTTGAATTATTCAGATCTTCATCAAAATGCAACACAAATCCGTCGTGTATTTGATTCAATTAATTTTACTTTAAATGCTTCAGGATTTGCTGGAGCTAATTTTACTCTTATGCAAATTTCTTTCACGAATAATACCGTCAGAAATTTCACAATGCTTCATATTAATTACACTACAAATTTTACATATACTTATACGCCTGAATATAATGCGCCCTTAGGAAGGCAAAATGTAAGCTTTTTTATCTTTAACAAGTCGTTAATTAATGTAAATATGACGCATCTTCTAAATAATCAAACGACATTCACTAATTTCACGATTAAAGCTAATTGTATTGCGTATCTTAATAATACTGAGCTAAGTAGAGGTGAATCTTTATTAGCACAGTTCTGGGTGAATAGTAGTGAGTTCACTTGGGAAATCGCGGTCGTTGATAGCGATAATGAATCTCAGCAAAATCATATATTGAGTTTTGGAAATAATGTAATACAGATTCTTTTTGAAATTGATGAAAAATTTACTCAAGCTGATATTTTTTATTATATAAAAATTAATCTAACAGATAAAACTACATCTAAAGTAGGCGGAATATATTTTAAATTTAGAGTTCTAAATGCAAAACCACTAATTCTTTCGTCAACTTTTAACTATCCAAATTCTATTTATAGAACAAAAGAATTTCGCATTTCTATTAACGTTTCTGACTATGAAGACCAAGATCCTAATGATCTGACAGTAACAGCTGAATTAGAGGATCCGAGTGGAGATTCTAATGGATATAATGTAACAATGCATAATGACGATTGGTATTTTTATTATGATTTTACAATATCAGCTTCAAAACCCGCAGGTGTTTATAGAGTATATATTGCAGCAAGAGATTCCCATAATGAACTTGATTTATTTTCGGATTATATAACTATATTAAATAATCCTCCTGTAATTAATGGTTATAAAATCAATGATCTCCCGACAAGTCAAAGCATACGTATTAAATACGGGGAAGATTTAGTATTTACTTTTAATGTCTCGGATCTCGAAGGACTTTCTTATGTAAAAGTTGCTTTAAGAAACGAAAGAAATGAATGGTATAACATTACTGAAGTATATACTAAAGATGTATCTATTACTGTTAGAACCGTAGAATTAATAACAGGAAAATGGCTTGTTTATATTTTTGTTATTGACACTGATGGAGTAATTGTAGGTCTTGATTTTGGTTATGATAACGCTCCCCAAGAAATTGAAATTATCCCTGATACTTTAGGTGATTTTTTACCACTATTTTCATTAATAGTAGGAATCATTTTAGGATTATTATTTGGATTTATCGTGGGTTTATTTTGGAGAAAATCAAAAACCCCACCTCTAAAAGATTCAGAATTAAAGGAAAAATCTCTTATTATAATGAAACCAGCTAAGAAAAAAAGGTCTGAACCTCAAACTATTGCTCAAAAAAGGAAAGAAATTGGCAAAAAAGAAATATTAAAAGAAACGGTAGATAAAAAAGAGCCTGAAAGGATAACTCCACAAAGAAAAATAAAAAGAAAATTAAAATAAAAGAAAAAATTTAAATCTTAACTATTTTTATATTAGTTTATTCATCCTAAGCCAAGGTCATGTAATTTATATTGGAACTTTCCTAATTTTCCCCCATAATTACCCGCAGAAATACGATTTATTCCAGGAACCTTTACAGCGGCTTCAATTCCTAATTTCATTGCTGTTTTTATATCCTCTTCAGTTGCTCCATCTAAAACAATTTCAAAAACGCCTCCATCATTTTCTCTTAATTGAGTGTCTTCAACCTTCGTTCTCAAAGTAGGACAATAAGCATGGTTAGAGGTTGCAAAAAGTCCTGGAATGTTTTTATATTGAGTTCCTACTTTTGAGCCAGATGGAACTATTCCTCCTGGAAAAGGAGCAATTACATTTTCTACATCTTTTATTGCTTCAACAGATTTCTCGGCAGCTTCTAAAGCACAATCTTGATCTTTTCCTATTATTAAGAAATTCCCTCCAGCTATTCCTTTTCCAACTTTATAAGAACTCTGAATTATAAATTCTCCTCCCATAATAGGAATTTTCCAAGCTGGAAATGGATAAATCCCCTCAACTTTTTCTTCATGCTTATCACCAAAAAATTTCAGTTGATATCCAGTTTTTATTTCAAATTCCTTTTCAGGATCTAATGATTTCGTCATCCCATCAAAACAGGCAGTTGTAGGACATGTTAATATGCTCTGACCTATACGATGCAGCATGACATTTCCAACTTTTTTCTTATCTGTAATGAAGAACATTAATGCGACTCCAGGGCGTTTATCTAACGTTTTTTCTGCAGGCATATATACATCTATTCCTGCTTCAGCGTCGCATCCAATACCTGAAGTACCATAACCAGTTGCTTCTTGTGCCGCAATTTTTACCCATTTATCATTTTTAGCAGTGACTACTATTCTTGTAAAGAATCCTCCGAACGCTTCACAGAAAGTATCCTCAATTTCTACATCATTTAAATTTAAAACCACAATTCTTCACATTTTTAATTTTTTTTTAATATTAATATAATAATTAAAAGAATGCTTAACTAATAAATTAAAAAAAAAATAAAAATATTGGAAAATTGTATAGGTACATAGTATTTTAAAATTTATTTTTTTAATAAAACTATAAAAGTTGTAAAAAATGAGCGAAGATAAAGTTTTGAAGATTGGTATTCTTAAAAATGGAACAATTGGTAGTTCTTTATTACTTGCGTTTCTTTTAGACGAAAGAGCAGAGGGGAAAAGAATTAGTGTCTATGAAGTAACTTCAGGTGCCAAAATGCATCCTCCAGAAATATGTATAAAAACAATGGAAGATTTATTAAAATGGGGACCAGAACTAATATTAATGTCTTCTCCTAATGCGGCACTGAAAGGACCAAAAGCAACACGAGAAATGGCTGGAAATATCCCTACTATTGTAGTTTCAGATGCACCAGCAAAAAAGGCAGTTGATGAGATTAAAGAAAAGAATATGGGTTATATCCTCGTAAATTGCGACTCGATGATCGGAGCTCGCCGCCCATTTTTGGATCCTATTGAAATGAGCATATTCAATGCAGATTTATTAAAAGTTCTTGCCATTACAGGGCCATTTAATATTATTGCTAATGAATTGAATAAAGTAATAATGGATATGTTAGTAGGAAAAACTCCTATATTACCTCAAATAATAATAAATGCTACTAATGCCGCGGAAGCTGCAGGATTTTCAAATCCATATGCCCGTGCTAAAGCTATGGCTGCTTTTGAGTTAGCTGCTTCCATTTCTAAATTAACTGCAAAAGCTTGTTTTGTACTTAAAGAAAGAGATGAATACATGCCATTATTAGCCGCTGCCCATGAAATGATGTCTTATGCCGCGCAAATGTGTCATGAAGCGAGAGAAATAGAAAAATCCAATGATACAGTAATTAGAAGGCCCCATCATACAAAACAACATATCCTAACTAAAATAGGCTTAATGGATAAAGAAGAATAAGGTAAATGATTTATAGAAAAATCTTATTAAAGATATATTTGATTTAATAAATTTTTTTAATTTTTTTTTATTTAGACTTTTAGAATAAGTAAATTATTAAAAAAAAATTTTATTATAGTTCATTTGTTTTTAAAAATTCTTTTAAATTTTCAAAATCATCCCCAGCTAAGACATCCATCACGTTAGTAAATACATCATGTTTTTTATTCTTTGTAATCGCCATTATGACGATCTTATTAATTACTTCCTTAATTAATAAATAATTATCATCTGATTCATAAACTACTGACGACAGTGTTAATTTAGAGGGTTGAACATTTAACATTTTTGTTAATTCTTGATAAATCAAGTACAAATTACTCTCAACTGCCGACATTTCAAATTTTATGAATTGAAGGGGTTTACTTTCAAATTTACCTATAGTAGATGCAATTAAAAGTCCATCTGGCTGATTGAATAACATATATTCTGATAAAGTATTGATCTTTAATTTGTCAAGGAAATTTCTTATTTTTCCTAGACGTTGAAGACTTAATGTTGACCTTTGAATTTCAAAATCTAAAATCTCAATTAAACGATGCTGGGCACTCCCTTCCTTGACAGAGACGGGTGTAAATGCAAGGTTATTTTTTAAATCGCCGTTTATTCCCTCTATTAATAAATCATAAACTTTATCTTCAACAGAATTTGATAAATCAATTTTATTCATAAGGACATAAACTTTACTAATATCAGGGCTGAACTCAAAAATATATTTTAAAAATTTATCAAAGATTTCCTTTGACTTCTCTTCTAATTGAGTACTATCGACCATGAATACTGCCGTTGTTACTTCAGAGAATATGAGTTCACGTTGTGATTCCGAAAAATATCTTTCCATGTATCTTTCTTGTCCTCCCGCGTCCCAAACTTCTCCAGATTTTCCGAAATGGAAAATCTAATTGAGTTCCATAATGCCGCGGAAGATAAAATTCTCTCTAGATACACCTTTTGTTGGTTTGAGATTAATAACTTTCATGAAGTTATAACCTAAACAAGTCGTTCTCATTAAACTTGTCTTACCAGCATTCTGCGGTCCAAATAATAGAATTTTCATTTTTATAATTCCTTTAGATTATTTTTATTTCAAATTGAATTATATTATAAAATATTTCTAAACAAATTTAATTCTTTCTAAATATTAAGATTATTTAAAATTGTCTTGAAAAATGTTATATACGATTTAATTAAATATAATTTTAAATTATCTAAAATAAAATATGTTTAAAACTTAAATGAATAATAGGAATTGAAAAAAATGGATCTATTAAAACATATAAGAAATGTTCCAGATTTTCCAATAGAAGGAATTCAGTTTAAAGACGTTACAACTTTATGTAAAGTACATGCTCCTTTTAAAGAATCCTGTGATAGAATAATTAATCATTTCAAAGATAAGGGAATTGGTAAAGTCGCTGCTATTGAAGCTAGGGGTTATGTTTGGGGGGGAGTTATAGCTTATCAATTAGGGGTTGGATTTATTTTAATTCGAAAACCAAGTAAACTCCCCGCTGATGTAATAAGTGAAGAATACTCACTTGAATATGGTACTAATACTATTGAGATGCATAGGGATGCCGTAGAAAAAGGTGAAAAGGTTTTAGTATTTGATGATTTATTAGCAACAGGAGGTACTGCTAAAGCAGCTTGCAATTTAATAGAAAAAGCAGGTGGAGTAGTTGCAGGAATTGCATTTGTAATAGAACTTACGGGTAGTTTACATGGCAGAGATAAACTAGAAGGTTATGAAATCTTATCTTTATTGGATATTCCAGTTGAAGAATAATAAAAAATTTTCTTTCTAAAAAAAAATAAAATAATAAAAAACTAAAAAGTTGAATATTATGGTTAAAATTGGAATAATTGGCGGTTCGGGATTAGATAATCCAGACATTTTAAAGGATGCTAAGGATATAGAAGTTGATACACCATATGGAATACCTACTTCTCCTTTGAAAATGGGAAAGATTAATGATGTGGATGTAGTTCTTATCGCACGACACGGAAGGGAACATACAATCCCTCCAACACAGGTAAATTATAGAGCCAACATACAAGCATTAAAGGATCAAGGCTGTACCCATATCTTAGCAACAACAGCTTGTGGGAGTTTGAGAGAAGAAATAGGTAGAGGAGATTTGGTCATTCTTGACCAATTTATTGACTTCACTAGGCTTAGGAAAGTATCTTTCTATGAGAAATTTGAACCAGGGGAAATGAAACACACCCCAATGGCAGATCCTTATAATGAGGTTTTAAGAAAAATCCTTATTGAAACCGCTAAAGAACTGGATATTAAACATCATGAAAAAGGAACGGTGGTTACCATTGAGGGTCCAAGATTTTCCACTCGGGGTGAATCAAACATGTTTAGGATATGGGGTGCTGATGTCATAAATATGAGTATTGCCCCCGAAACAGCCTTGGCAAATGAAGCTGGTATCCCATTCGCAGCCGTAGCAATGTCTACAGATTATGATTGCTGGAAAGTCGATGAGGCTCCCGTTACGTGGGCAGAGATTTTAGAAGTATTTGGTAAAAATGTTAATAATGTAATTTCTCTATTAACTAACACAATAACAAAAATTAAATAACTAGATTTTTTCTTTACTTTCTTTTTTTTATTATAATAAAATTGATATCTCTTGTTTCTTTTATCTAAATATGCCGAAAATAACCTTTTTGGGAAGTTGTCGTGAAGTCGGGAGGAGCGCAATATTAATCGAGTCTAAAAAAGGAATAAAATGCATGTTTGATTATGGAATAAGATTCCGTGGCGATGATAGATTACCCATTGATGCAGATTTGGATGGTTTAAGTGCTATTGCTTTAACTCATTGCCATATAGACCATTCTGGAGCAATACCTTATCTTTATAAAGATCATGAAATTCCATTATTTACAAATCCCCTAACCCTCAGAGTTATTGAGACTCTAATTAAGGATATGATAAGGATTTCAAATTTTCCTTATCCATTTGGTTATAGAGAATTAAATAAAATGATAGCAAATTCAGTTTTTTTGAATAATGGGATTCGACAGAAAATAGCGGATGGTTTTTTTATTACATTTATAAATGCAGGGCATGTTCCAGGAAGTGTATCCATTTTAATAGAAATTGACAATAAAAAAATACTATATACAGGAGATATCAATACTGAAAATGCGAATTTAGTTAATCCTACGAATTCTAAAGGTATTCCAGAAATAGATGTACTAATTACTGAATCAACATATGCATTAAGAGAACACCCTCCAAGAGAAGAACTTGAGAAGAACTTCGTAGATAATGTAATTAATATCATAGAAAATGGTGGAAAAGTCCTAATTCCTGCTTTTGGAGTAGCTCGTTCTCAAGAAGTTTTAATGATCTTAAATAAATATAAATATGAGGGAAAATTATTTGTTAGCGGGCTCGCCAAAGAAATATCTAAATTATACTTGGATTATCCGAGCTCTTTAAGAAATATTAATCATTATAAAAAAGCTTTTAATAAAGTTCAATTTATTTCAAGGAAAGGGAAAAATATGGTAAAAGAATCAAATGGAGTTCTTATAGCACCATCTGGCATGTTAAAAGGTGGTACGGCCATAGGATTTGTAAAATCTTTTTTAAATGATCCACTTTCTGCCATTTATTTAGTAGGGTATCAAGTAGAAGGAAGTCCTGGAAGAAAACTCTTAGAGGATGGAATTTTTCAATACCAAGAGAAGGATAAGCAAAAAAAGCCAAGAAAGAATATTAATATAAGAGCAAAATGCGATGTAGATTATTTTGATTTCTCAAGCCATGGAGATCGTAAACACCTTACTAATTATATTAAAAGTTTAGAATTTCTTAATGGATCAAAAGATATATTTTGTATTCACGGTGATTCTAAATCCACGACATCATTATCAAGCAATTTAGTAAAAAAAGGGTATAATTCCGTTGCTCCTGAAATAGGAGAAGTATATAAAATTTAAAATTGATTAAGATTAATCTTTTATTAATTTAGATTAAGCTGTTTCTTAATAATTATATTAATATTTTCTAAGAAATCTTCGATTTTTTCAACTTTTACTTTAGTACCTGCTGCAGGGGGATGCCCACCTCCTAAAGCATCTATGCCGGTTAGTTCACAGGCTTCTCTAATTGCTTCTGAAAGATTGATTCCTTTTTCTACAATCTTTTTATGAGCCCTTCCAGATATTTTGTAGACTCCCTCATCTTCTCTTAATGCTAATCCAAAAAGAGGCTTCGTCAAATCAATGCGGTTTGTTTTATTAAAAATTAACATTGAGGATATTGTTCCAATTATATTTTCTTGAACTTTATCTTCTCCGTAAAAATATTGTATGTTTTTTAAATGCTGCATCTTATCATTTTCATAAATCCAAGATAACGCCTCAGAAAGTGATTTTTTATAATTAACCAAGGCTTCTTTTGCTTGTTGATAAGCATCCTTTCTATCTCCCATGGCTATAGCAATTCCTAAAGATGCATTATTAGTTCTACCACAAGCATTGAGGATATATGCATATTCCTTAGTATCGTAAAGTTCCATGTATTCACCTTCTTTTTCCAATACATATCTATTAGCTATTAATTTTTTAATTATTTCGTTTGGCTCAATATTAAGTTTAATAGATGCATATTCTATAATGGCAGTAGAGATTTTTTGCTTTTCATCGTTAGTTAAATTATTTAAACTTTTTATCTTCCCTTCAGAATTCTCCATTAGAATTCCCAAAGTTTGAAGAAATATTAACGTTTTATTTACATCACTTGTTAATCCTGGTAATATTATATCTGTAGAATAAGCAATTGCTACATTTAAAGGTTTATTTGGTGAGAAATTTAAGTCATTTACGACATTAATATGCCCTGATTTTTCAGCATCCTCTAAAATTAAAGAATTTAGACCAATAAAGGAATTATTCGGACCTTGATTTTGAATATCTCCAGTCCCTCCGACTAATGCTATTGGTGATAAATCAACATTTCTCTCGTTTAAGCACTTTGCGAAATAATAACATATACCTGCTCCAGAAACTTCAATACTTCCATCAATACCATAAAAATAAGGATTAATATGCCATGGTGTGGTTTTTTCATGAAGTTCTTCTATTTTTTTAAGATCTTCCTTATTATCAACACCCTGAGGTATATGATGATCTAATATTAGAAATGGCGACAACTTCCCATTAAATGTCAATTGTTTTTGAAGTTCTATGTATTGCCCACTGCCAAAATCAGAAAAAATCATTAAATTATTTAATTCTCCGATTTTTTTAGCAATTTTTTCAATTTCTTCTTTTTCTAATTGTCTTAGTACCGAAATTTGGAAAGGGATATTAGCTCTATATAAAGCTTTTCCGAGAATTGCACCTGAAGTTAAACCATCTGCATCTATATGAGTATAAATATGAATAGATGAATTTGTTTTTTTTATATTTTCAAAAAAGAATGTCTTAGATCTTTCAAGATCAGCATTTAGTTGTTCTAATTTTTTTATCATTTTAATTTTTTTTAAACAATTTTTAATATTATGTATTATAACATATCAAAATAATAATAAATAGTCAATTAAAAATTAAATTTTAAGTGAATAAAATGTTTAAAATTAATGAATTGGCATTAAAAATCGTTGAAAACCTTATAACTAATAAAGAACTTTATGGAGTTAATGTAATAAAACTTAATTCGGGAGCTACAGTCTTAGATATGACAAATGCATCTTGGATTGGTGGAAAACTAATTGGTGAAATCTGCATGGGCGGTTTGGGGTCTGTTGAGTTTTCTAATTATGATTTAGATGGACATTATATACCTGCGGTAAATGTATATACATCTGAGCCTATTACTTCTTGTTTAGCATCTCAATTGGCAGGATGGAGTGTAAAACTCAAAAAAGAAGTAGAAAAGGATGGTAAAATGAAGAAAAAAGTCATTTTTCAATCATTAGGCTCTGGACCGGCTCGAGCTAAAGCAAAAGGTGAAAAGATTTTTGAAGAATTAGACTATACAGATGAATCAGATTGTGCCGTTATAGTTTTTGAAACACGTAAAATGCCAGATGAAGAAGTAATGGCGATAGTTACTGAAAAATGTAAAGTGGATGATAGTAAAACCTATGCAGTATGCGCTCCTACAGCTTGCTTATCCGGATCAATTCAAGTTGCAGCAAGAATCGTAGAAACTGGAATTCATAAATTACATGAGATTCATTTTCCATTAGAGGTGATAAAAAATGGTTATGGAACTACAACAATAGCTCCTATTGCTAAAGATGATTTTGCTGCAATGGGTACTACCAATGATTCCATTATCGCAGCGGGTATGACTTTTTACATTATTGACGTTGATAAAGAAAAAGAAGTAGAATTGTTTGAACTCCTTAAAAAAGCTCCCGCTAATCAATCCTCTAGTTATGGAAAACCTTTCAATGATATATTCAAAGAGGCCAATTATGATTTTTATAAAATTGACCCTGGTTTATTTGCTCCAGCAATATATACAGTAAATAATATTAAAACGGGAAAGTCAATTACAGTAGGAGTAAAAAATCACGATTTATTGAAGCTATCTTATAAATTAAATTAAAAAGAGATTTCTCTTCTTTTTTTTTTTTAATCATTTTAAACATTTAAAAGAAAATGAGGATTTAAATATTTGTAAGCTCTTCTTGGTATTTAATAATTTCTGAAATAGAAATCTTGTCATCAAATATTATTTTTTGAGATAGTCCTAAATATGCACATGCTAGCTTAGCAGATGCTATAATCTCAGCTTTAAGAAGAGAAACTTCAAAAGTTCCTTCAGGTTTCTGAATTTTCTTACTTAATTCAGTGAGATTCTCAAATAAAGATCTCTTTTGTTTCTCTATCTCTAAAATTTCTGTTTCTATTGTTTTTAACTGTTTTGAATTCTCCTCTGTAGGGTATTGTTGCTGTTTTTTTCTTAGATTTTTTCTTTGATATTCAAGCTTAGATAATTCTTCTCCTAATTTAAATCTGCGACTTTTTTCTGCTTGATATTGCCTTTGATATTCATTTTGATATTGGGATGCTCTTTCAGTTTTCAATTTATTAAGTAAAGAAGCCATCTTATCTGCTGCTATGAATGGTAATTTATTATTTACTACTAAGTTTTTGATATTTTTATTATCATAAAAATTCAATTTTTCATATTTTGATTGTAAATAGTTTTGTAAATTCTCTGGATTTTTTTCACATTCTATTTCTGTCCAATCATGAATTGCCAATTTTCTCCTAAAAAAGATTAATTCCCAATCTATTTCAAGTTCCTTCATTAATTTAAATAGTTTATCATCATCAGGTACTTTTGATTCAATAATAATATATAATTGAAGCCCATAATATTTATGCTCCTGTTGAAGAAAAAAGCCTCTTTGTTGCATTGAAGCTAAAATCTTTACTTTTATTGAGGTAATATTATCAGAGAGTTTCTTTTTTTCACAATCTAAATAAATTACATTTCCTTGTTCAGTAATATATTCACAATCTAAGAATCCTAATATACTATCCTTATTATCATTATAAAAATCTACTAATCCATTAAGCGTCGGCTTTACACCATATTTAATTAAATCTCCTTCTTCAATTGTAACATAATCATTCTTACTTCCTCCAATAGCCAATTTAATGGATTTTAAATCTAAATCATTTTTGAATATATTTTTAATAGAGTTATTTATAGGAAATACTTCTTCTTCAAGAATCTTTAAATCTGCCATTGATGATTCATAAGGCTCTGGATCATTTAATAATTTATTCAAAATAGGTGCTTCAGATGCATCAACCTCAACTTCATAGTTCTTTGAAAGGTCCTTTCTTATAACATAATTAGTTTTGCTTCCCTTAATATCATACATTGAAAGAGTTGTATTTTCATTAATAACTGCTCGAAATTTTTCATAAGATTTACTTTTTGTACTATCTAATCTTCTTCTTTTTTCCTTATGAATTATATATCAACTAATTATGTTTTTTTTTTTCTTGCTATATGTTTAATTAAATAATTGAGTCTTAAATTTTTATGCCTAAAAAATCTTAAATAACAAATGATAAAAAAAACATCAAAAATAAGCTTATTTAACTATATATCTTCTTTAAAATATAGGAACTAATTATTCAATTTTTTTATTTTGCACTTTATTCTGATTGTTCATCAAGAAAAAATTGGTCCCCTTTTCTAATATAAACTAATTGTGAATCAAATGTATTTTTAACAGTATATTTATCTCCTTGAACTTCTAATAATTCAATTGAATAAGGTAATCTTCTTGAATTCAAAATCCCATTAGTAATTTTCTTCTCTTCTTCAGGGGTCATACTATGCACCTTTTCTTACTACTTTTAATTATTAAAGAATCCAAAAAAATTTTATGATTTAATTGAAGATTTAAATAAAATTCTAATTTTTTTGGCATTAACACCTTTTAGGTGATAACCCATTTTTTTTTCTTTTACTTATTTTGTAAAAATTTAGATTTATATCATATAAACTCTTAGAATTATCATTTTTTTCTCCCACAAGCTATCAG
>JAEOTJ010000447.1 GCA_016839905.1 Promethearchaeota archaeon
GGCCTTGAAGAACCTGCGACAGACATTGCAATACTTGAAGTGATTAAGGCTTCTAGAACGGTTCTAACACTTTCTTCACTTGGATTTATTTTTTCATAATTAGTCAACAGCATTTCTGCAGATTGTTGAGCTAACATGGCTGCAAAATGACCATAATATTCATTTTTAATCCTATGGGCAAATTTCCAATCAAGGACGGCTGTTAAATTTGCTAAAATATCTCCAATTCCTGCTATCAATAATCTAAATGGTGCCTTTGAAATAACTTCTGTATCAGCTAGGATTGCAATTGGTGTTTGTGCAACCACTGTATGTTCTTGTTCCATCCCTTTAACAGAAGCAAATGGGGAAGCGATTCCATCATGAGATAAAGTAGTAGGAACGCTAATAAATGGAAGCCCTAGATCATTACTTGCTAATTTTGCCACATCAATATTTTTTCCTCCTCCAACTCCTAAAACAAGATCTGGTTTAAACTCAATAATTTCATCTTGGCACCAATTAACATATCCCATATTCGCTTCTTTAACTTCCATAAAGCCAACGTTATATTTTTCATCTTCTAACGTTTTTAATAAAATATTTCCTGCAATTTTTAATGTAGTGGATCCTGTTACCATAAAAATACTTTTATTACCATTATGAAATCCTAATTTTTCACAAAGTTCTCCAATTTTTGTTAATACTCCATGTCCTATAATAATTTTGGATGGTAAATTAATTTTATGTGCTGGAATCATTTTCTTTCTTACTCCTTATATTAATATTTTTCTTTAAAATCACCATGGAAAAGTTATATTTCTAAAAGGATTTGAGTCAGGTAATAATAAACCTGGAAACCCAAGTAAAAACGCTAATAACCCTATAAACATCCCGAGTTTCAATATTCTTTTAACAAAATGCGCATTTTCAGAAGAATCCGGATTTTTTAATAGTAAAATTATAGAAATAATCATAATTAAATCCACTCCTCCTAAAGCCATATATAAATAAATTTCATTATATAATTTGAAGTAATATGGAAGAGGAGAAAGAATGATTGTGGCAATAAAAAATAATACAGCTAAATATGATCCCTTTCTTCTACCAAATAAAACTGCTAACGTTTTAACACCCTCTTCTTTATCTCCAACATAATCATCAACACCTTTTGTGATTTCTCGACCTATATTCATTACAAATGCCAATAAGGCTGCCCAAATAGAAAATTCAATTTTGTTTAACGCCGCACCTCCTAATAAGAGACAAAATGAGGTTAGCATACCAATAGTTATATTTCCTATAAACCCTAATTTCTTAAATTTCAAAGAATATGCGGCAATGAATACAGTTCCTATTAAAATAATCATTATAGCCTGAATATTAAATGTAATAAAAATAATCAAATCCCCTACTATAAAAAGGACTACTGTTAATATTAAAGCTGTGTTTCTAGATATCCTGCCTGATGGAATAGCTCGCTCTGGACAATTTATCTTATCAATTTCAACATCTTTCCAATCATTTAAAGCATGACCTGCAGAAGCGGTTAAAAATGCAGCTAAAAAACAAATAAGTACATTAAATAAATTTGGTCCTATATTTAAAAGAAATCCTGATGCTATAGCTCCAATTAAAACGCCAATAGCAGCGCCCAACCCATTTAAAGGGCGCAAAATCTGAATGGATCCCTTTACTGCTTCCATTTTAATCGATCCCGCATATATGATATACATTTTGATAAATATTTGTAACTTGAGAAATCCAATTATTTAATTTCTCAGGAGATTTAGGATAATTTCTATATACTGATTTAATCTTTTTCATCTCTTTAGCTACTTTTCTCAATTTATTCAAGAGAGAAATTTTTCTAATACCCCTAAAAACTCTCTTTATTTTATCTGTAATTCGTAATTTAAATTCCTTACCCAAAGAGGCATTTAAAATATCCTCTTCGGTCATAATTTTATGTGACATTCCATAATTTAAATCTTGGTCATCCATTAGTTGTAATAATATTCTAAATAAGTCCAAACCA
>JAEOTJ010000448.1 GCA_016839905.1 Promethearchaeota archaeon
ATTTTTGTTCAGAAATATTTAATGACTGAAACAGAAAATGATTATTATCTAAATGATCAAAAACATCATTAACAAAGCTATAGCCCTTGAGCGACATTTTTGTCGGATGAAGATTAGTTTTGAAGTTTATGAAAAAAAAAGATAACAAGAAAATGAAAACGGAAAAATCGAACGAGAGGATTAGGAATCGTGAAGAAAAGCAAACAAAGAACGAGGATGATGAATGGAATAAAAAAGAGGATGAAGAAAAAGGCGAATATGAAAATGAATTCCATGAAGAAGCTTATGATACATAATCTCTTAAGATTTTCAATAAATCAAGAAATACATGTATGTTACTAATATCAAACTTACTATAAAGAACATTAGGTTCTATAATCATATGTTGGATGTTCTAATTATAACTAATAATCTTTTATTATTATAACTGAACTAAACAATATAATATTTTTATCTAAACAAAACTAAAACAACAAATTAAAAAAAAAATTCGACAATAACCATAAAAGAGACTTCCATAATTATTATTTACTACTTGTAAGACTTTATTGTTACTATTTAAAGATTTAAACTTATAAAAATTAGTAGCTAAACCCAGATGGGGCTTTCTCAGTAACGACAACATTTGTTGCTTGAGGTCCTTTTTCTCCTTCAACCGTATCAAATGTTACTTTGTCGTTTTCATTCAATGTCTTATATTCGTCATCATTACCTTTTAGGGCACTAAAATGAACAAAGACATCTGCTCCTTCTTCGGGAGTTATAAATCCATAACCTTTTCGGCCGTTAAACCATTTTACTGTTCCATTTGTCAAATTTAAAACCAAAATTTATTTTTTTAATACATTTTTAATGTTCGACTTGAACTATTTAAGATAATTAAAGATAGATAATAAAATTTGAGTTTTTTTTAATTTTGAAAAATATTATTGGTCAGAAAAATAAAAAAATTCATCTTAACAGTTTTTTAAATTTTGGTGGCAAGGATTTATAATTTTTTCTAGATTGGGTACAATATTATGGCATTCTATAGGAGTTTAATAAAACCTGAATCTAAAAGAAAGAAACACCTGTATTTATTTTTTCTATTTATTACTTATTAATCTATGTAAAAATTTCTTTAATTAACCACTTTAAAGGTTCTAATAATATAGAGTTTTCTTTAAAAACATTCAATGAATAATATTTGAATGGAATTTTTTCTTTTTTAAATCTTCTAAGTTTAGGTATCTTTTTTTTTACTTGTTTTTCTTTTATAGGTGCCTCTCCTTTAACCATATTATTTATAATTAAAAGCGGAATTTTTCTGTTCTCCTTGTTCTGATAAAAAGTTAAATAATTCTCGATAAATAAATCTAATTCGTCGAATGTTTTTTCATTTATATGTCTAATAATATAAATTATAGATTGAGCGTGGTTGAATTCAATCTTATATTCTACTAATTCAAATGGATTAGGGATAATAATATTATCGATTATTACTCCTAGAATTCTGGAGGGAATATCTAATTTGCTTTGACTATAAAATTGGAGTGTTTCAATAGTTTTTAAAAAGGTATCTTTACCAGAACCTTTTAGACCTAATAATAGAATTTTTTTTTGAAGATTAATGTCTTGTGTGATAATTTTAATCTCAGATTCAGGAAATATTAAATCAAAGAATTTATCATAAATAGAAAAAAAGTCCACATTTTCTTCTTCGCAGTATTCTGTAAATTGTTTTAAGTTTGGATTTAAATTAAATTTATGTAGAATTAAGTTAAAATTTGGGAGTTCTTTTAATTCAGTTGCGAATTTTTCTAAAATAGGTGTTTTTGATTCTAAATATTGAAAAATATCTGTGAGTTCGTTTTTAAAATATGAGGCTCGTAATATACAAGAAATCATGATTAAATCTTTTCCCCCCCTAGCAATGTCAGATTTCATGTAAAAAATAGTATTAACAGTTTGAAATTTTCTAAAAGAAAATATAAAAGTGCCACCCACTTCACTAAATTCTAGAATTCTCGATAAATCAGGAAATTCATAGATATTACTGATATTTGATTTGCTATAAAGGATATTAGGTCCTATAATCATATCAAAATACGATATAACTAAATATTTTTCAACCATTTTATAGATCTCATTTGTTTTACAACCTTAAAAATACTTCTATGATAATAGTTTTTTTTTTATAAAATATAATAAAAATCGATTTATAAAATGCTGAGAATCTTTCCTTTTAGATAGTCTTCCAAAATAGAGATCTAAATAAAAATCTAGATTGCTTATCTAAATCTGAGAATCCATAAAAGGAAAGTCTAAAGGAGAACCATATTAAGGATCTTAATAAAAAAAAATAATATTTCTTCTGAGAACTAAGAATTTAGAATTATTTCGCGTTAAATTTAAATATCATTATTACTATTATTAATACAGAAACAAAAAAAAAAAGAGATTTTTAAGATTTTAAAGTTTAAGATTTATTTCTAAATCGTATCTCTTGTATCCTTGTCATTTTTAATCATTTCGACAATTGATATAGAAATTAGTATAACTATAAATACTCAGGGAAATAGAGTTCTTTCTCTAAAATTTAACCCTCAATCCTCTGTTCCCCTGAAGCTTTTCAAATTTTAAAAAATCGTAAAATCTAAGAAGTGATAACTTGAAAATTATAGCAAGATTGAAAGAACATAAGAAAAGAAAAAACTTATTAAAGGACATTAACAAGTATTTTAAAGAATTAGGATATAATTTTTCAAATATTAAAAGAGAGTTGTAAAATAAATGACAATACATACAGATAGTAATTCTAATTTTTTGACAAATTATCCTTTCTCAATATTAGATATGGATGGTTCAAGGGAGGAATGGCAGAAAATCTATAACCCTTACATAAATTTAATCAATAAAAATATTATTAGCTTAAAAAAAAAATCAATTAATTTATTCAGAAATCATAATTTTGCATTTAATAATGACTTTCAGCAAAGGATTGCTGATTTAATTATAACTGAAGTTGAAAAAGAGAGATTTAATCCGATTTCCAAGAATTTAAGAAATGACTTGATAAAACAAAAGGAAAAAATTGAAGATCAATACTCTGATGTGGTAGAAAAAGAGAATTATAATCTAAAAATAACCTTTATTTTTACCAATAAGAAATTACACCCAATGAAATTAATGCAATTACTAAAGCTATCAGGTGAAGTAAAGAAATTCACAGAGCTATTACATAAAAAAGAGCTTAAAAAATATTCTAAGATTATCCCACAGATAATTTTTATCTCTATATTTGGCTTTGAACCTTCAATAGGAGATTATCTAAGTAATAATCTTTATGGAAAATTGAATAGAATTATTCCAATTTTAGTTGTCCCACCTATCGATAATACATTATGGAATAATTATATTGTAGAGAATTCAATGGACGATAATAATAATTATAATAAACCTAATTTGGGCATTAATTTCGAGGATTATAATGCTTTGAGAAATAATGGTGCCGTTAATCAATTCCAAGTAAAAAAAATAGAGTCCTATTATAGAGATTTAAAGGAGACTAAGGATATTTCAGATTATAATTCTCAACAGTTAAATTTTTGGGCAGATAACTTGAGCATTAATAATTCTTCTACATTATTGGATGTAAAAAATTCGAGAGAGAAAATTAAAGAACTAGTAATTGAGTTATCTATTGATAAAAATTTAAAATAAGGGGAGTGGAGCTATTTGTTTAAAATTTAAACCTCTCATTCTTCATTTTCCTTTCATTTTAAAAAAAATAAAAATCTAATATGATAAAATTTTCCTTAAAATTCTTAGAGAAGAAAAGAAGAATTAATCATTACAATAAAAAATTGATAATTATAATTAGAATCTCTTAATTCTATTCATGCGTTTTAAGAAAGAGAAATTTTAAAATGTAAAAACCATTGCGCACGTTCTATGCGTGCCAACGCCAAGCCCAAAACCAAGTTTTTTTATAAAAAGCGCTATTTTTTTTAATTTCAGTCATATAATATTCAACTTAGTTATGGTTATTATTTTAATTAAAATAGTTTCATGAATATATATTTTATTGAAACAATTGATTATCTCTTGATAATTATCGTATTTTGTTCAGATTCTGACATTTATACGAATTTAAAGTTAAATAAAGAAACTCAAACCATAAAAATATTAGTGAGATACTTAATATTATGCAAAGAAAAAGAACATTATCAATTAAACAAAATAAAAAACTACTATCACTCCTTTTAGGTTCTGTCATAATTTTAAGCTCTGTTGTAGTCGTTATTGTCATTTCCATCTCAAAAGGACCTCAAGATGAAAAAGGACCTCAAGATGAAAATGGAAACACGCCATCCATACCGAGTTTTCTATCGAAATGGGATACGACAAAATCAGGTGTGAGTGGTTCCAATAACATAAGTCTCCCATTAGAAAATGGTGGAGATTACAATTTCACAGTCAAATGGGGTGATGGAACAAGTGATATAATTACAAGTTGGGATCAATTAGAAAAAAATCACTTTTATTTTTCAACGGGTATATACACGATAAGTATAACGGGGAAAATTAAGGGTTGGAGGTTCAATGATGGGGGAGATAAGTTAAAACTACTTGAAATTATGGAATGGGGGCCTTTACAACTAGGAAATAACGGATCCTACTTTTTCGGATGCACGAATCTCGAAATAACGGCCAATGATATCTTGAACTTAATTGGGACGACAAACATGAGTGCTACTTTTAGAGATTGTATTTCTATTACGGAGAATGAAAAAATGGATGATTGGGACACCTCAAGCGTAACACACATGAGCTATATGTTCCAAAATGCATCTTCCTTCAACCAAAACATAAATAGTTGGGACACCTCAAACGTAACAAGTATGGCAGGAATGTTCCATAGTGCAACGGCTTTTAACCAACCGATTGGTAACTGGAACACGTCAAAGGTCAAAGTTATGAATGAAATGTTCTCTTTTGCTTCGAATTTCAACCAAAACATAAGTAGCTGGGACACATCAAACGTTTGGTTTATGAATACCATGTTTTGTGGTGCATTAGAATTCAACCAAAACATAAATAGCTGGAATACATCAAATGTTTATTACATGCATACCATGTTTTATGCTGCAATCACATTCAACCAAAACATAAGTAGCTGGGATACATCAAACATTCAAAATATGGATGGGATATTTTCTTATGCATCTAACTTCAATGGAAACATTAGTACATGGGATGTTTCAAATGTTACAAATATGAACGCCATGTTCTATCAAGCTACTAGTTTTAATCAAGATATTAGTTCCTGGAATGTTTTAAATGTTACAAATATGAACGCTATGTTTTCTCAAGCTACTAACTTTAGTCAAAATATTAGTTCCTGGGATATTTCAAGCGTTACTGATATGACCAACATGTTCAATGGAGTAACATTACCGACACCTATCTACAATAACATTTTGATCGAATGGTCGAACTCTACAGTACAAAGTGATGTACCTTTTTATGGAGGCAATTCTAAATATAGCGAGGGCGACGCTACACATGCAAGGGGAGAGCTCACAGGTGAGCCCAACAGATGGATTATAATAGATGGAGGACAGGCGCCTCCATAAAATTATTTTTACGGGGAACAGGTCATCATATCATATAATTATTATATCAGGTCAAAATCATGATAATAATTACCAATTCTTCCTTAAAATTATAGCGATTTTTTAGAATTAAATTCACATTTTTTATTAAATCTCAATTTCGATCAATATATGAAATGCTAACTAATCTAATTATTTAGTATGATCTAAAGCTGTTCCACAAGCCAAACATAGATTTTTACTATCTTTAATGAGCTCACGACAATTCATGCAATAGTAAGTTCCACATTGAGGACAAATATAATTATCTCCTTCTATAGGCCCTTTATGAACATAACATAAGATTTTTTCTTTAGATACAATGATATCATCTTCAGTAATTTTATTTTTTTGTTTCATTAAATTTTCGAAATAAGACCCTTTTTTTCTTACTTTCCTCTTCGATTTTTTTATAAGTACCGTTCCTATAATAGATACTGCAGATAAACTGGCAATGAATAAAATAATTATAATGATTAATAAAAAATTGTCATCTTTCTTTTTCTTATCCTCATCTTCACTAATAATTTCACCTTGAATGGTATTTCCATGACAATTATCTTCTTCAATAATATCTTCTCCGTTTCCAGAAAAAGTATTATCCCATACTAAATTATAATTAGAAGCATTTAAATAAATCCCAATGCTATTATTATTTAAATTATTTTCTAAGATATCATTTAAATTGCTTTTATTTAATACAATTCCATATTTACTATTATTTATGATATTTCCAGAAATGGAATTATCAATACCATTTTTTAAATAAATCCCATAATAATCGTTGTTTATAGCGAAGTTATTCTCAACAGTGATGCTATTGCTATTTTCTAAAAAGATCCCATGTATATCATTATTATTGGCAAAATTCCCTGAAATATTAATATGGTCACTTGGATCTATATAGATTCCGTTATAATTATTATTTTCTACGGTATTTTCTGCGAGGGTATTATTATAACTTTGAATGATACAAATTCCATGTCCATTATTGGATGAACAGTTATTCAGTGTTAATTGCCCGTTAATCGTATTATTTAAAAAAATCCCGGCATTAAAAAGCCCTGATCCTGAATTATAAAGAGTACAGTTATTAAGAATGAAATATTTATCAGAGTTCCTAATTTCAATACAATTAGCTGAATTTAAGCCATCTATCGTGACATTCTCTATAATGAAAGGGTCATTCCAAGTTCCTGAACCACTACACCAAAGTTGACTTGAAACCGAGGTCCAATCTTGATCTATAGAAAATGGAGTAATTACCCAATAATAATGTGTGAGTTTAATAACGGATACTTGAGTAAAATTAATATTTCCTGCAGAATCATTTGCATAAAATGTAATGTTAATTATACCATAAGGTAAAGTATCCCATATGGTTTGGTTTATCGTGCCATTTAAACTCGTTATAATAATGTTTTTTGACCAATCTATCCCGTTAAACATTGAGTACCAAGTAGTATTTAAATTAAGCTCATCTATAGAGATATTAAAAGCGGGCGGTTTCAAATCAATGGGTTCATTTGAGACGGGTGAAATAATAGTAATCGTAGGTTTTAAAGTATCTTTATAAAGTGTTATTGTGAGGGTATCATTCCCGTTTCCAACCGTGTCATTGGCATAAAAGCTAACTTGAAACATTCCCTCGTTTAAATTCGCCCAAATATATTGATCAAGGGAAAATAACGTGTTATTCAAGTTAGAAATGTCTATTTTTGTTGAATTCCCCGTGACATTATATGAAATAGCGTCAATGGAAATTTCAAGCACGATTAATTTAATTTTCGGTATAGAACCGTGATAACTTCCATTTATGGGAGAAATGAGGTCAATTATAGGTTTTAAAGTATCTTTTATGACTGTTACAATAGAATACGTGCTATTACCAGTCCCATCATCCGCAGAGAAATTAAGTACAACATACCCGTTTGGTTGACTATTCCATAATCCCAAATTAATCGTGTCGTTAGCAGTTACAGGAATGGCTGTTATATTATTTCCAACAGTATATTGCATGTTATTGGTATAGGGAGGCTTGAAATATACATTATAAGAAGGAGGAGCTTTAAAGGCTTGATTATCAATCGGATTATTTATATTAATATAGACTTCATCAAAGGATACCCAAATACAATTACTGATATCCTCCGTAAGTGTAGCATTAAATATCATTCGATACTGCAGCGGATCCTTCCACGGGTGCCAAATTCCCCAAGGGTCTCCATTGTATATGAAATAACTCCAATGCTCTATCATTCTTTTGGATAGCGCAATCCTTCCAGGTTCATTTTCTGCAGTCCAAGCAGTATTGTTAAGTGGCCAACCTTCATCTGCTGCCACATTACCGAATGTGAATGGAAGATCCATTCCATGAGACGCTCCAATACTGTCATTAAGTGGATAGGGCAGTGCTTTCCAACTGAATTGGTAAACAAATACATCGTCTTGGTACAGGCTCATTAATTCTGCAGGTATGTCTACACAATACATTCGGATATTCTCATTATAAAAATCTAGAGAAGCATTAATCATTTGGAGGAGATTTATTACTTCTGTTGGTAGTCCTGGTAACATCAAAAGAGCATCTACAACTATCGTAAAATTATCTGGAATGCCTCTTCTAAACATTGAATCATAGTATTCACCTTCATCCATCATTGGAGCAAGAAATATCTTAACTTCTTCTTCACAGCATCCTATTATTGTAGGTACTTGAATATAACTTCCAAATAATAATTCTCCAAATGGTTCATCAGAAACAACATATCCATCCCCAAACACGCTTGGCATGGGCATCACTCCTGCTAATCCGGGATCTGCAGATTCGTTTTTTCGACATAAGAAAAGATCTTTCATCGGAGCATTCATGAACCAATTCACTATCTCAGAATCATCGGCAATAAAAAGCATCCATTCTGCATCCAATTCATCCTCGGCAATACCTGCATAAACTAAATATAATACGAGTAATTCCTCTACAGCATTATCTCCCTCACCTAAGTCCGTTACCATTGGAGCTCCGCTCTGAATAACAGCCCTGTGAAAGAGTGGATCTCCTACGTTAAAATATGATTGGTTTAAATAAGGCGAGGTGAGGAGCGAATAAACATCGCAACCTCCCGCACCCTGACCAGCGATTGTTATTCTATTTGGATCTCCACCAAAATTAATTATGTTATCTTTTACCCATTTAGCCGCTTTTATCTGATCTAATGTTCCAAAATTACCCGAATCACTTAAAGGATCAGTGCCAGTATAAAATGCATCATGGTAAAACCAACCGGATATTTCCGACCTGTAATTAATCGTGACAACAACACAATTACCCTTGTTTGCGAAATTTGCTCCATAATACATTGGGTGATTAGCTGTTCCAACCACGTTTCCACCACCATGAATCCAAAAATATACGGGAAGATTACTAGGGAGACTTCCATCTTCTTGTTTTGGCGTCCAGATGTTCAAATATAGACAATCTTCGCTTCCAATTACTGTATTGTTTATAATATCCGTTTCATTAGTAGTACCCATCCAGTAAGCAAATTGCATGGAAGGTTCAGAGAATTCCGTTGTATTTAATATTCCTACCCAGGGATCAGGATCTTGTGGAGCTTTCCATCTTAATCCTCCAACGGGAGGTTTTGCATAAGGAACACCAAGCCAACAATAAGCATCACTATCCCATTCTTTACCTTTTACAGTTCCATATAAAGTCTCTACCTCTAAAGAATCAGAGGAACTTTCTCTGAAATCGTGGGAATAATCGAAATCATCGAAATCAAGCTCATCATCTAATTCTGGTGCCCTCGAAAGAAATATTCCTACTACACCTAATGTTAAAATGATGCCAAGCGATAAAATCTTTATTGTTACTGCTTTTTTGACCTTTTTTTTGTTAATAATCCTTACATTAGTGAGATCTTTTTTAAGATTAACCATTTTTTTGAGTTTTTTATTTTTTTTATCAAGACTCTTTTCTGTCATTATTTCACATCTCGCTATTGTTTTTATATTTGTATTAGTTAAGTTTCTAATATTAAGTAAGTCTAATTTATTATTATTATAATAACTCAACTTTGAAAGATTTATTTTTTGAGTTTTAAAATTTTTATATGAATTGATTAATTTTTTTTTTTTATCCTTTATCTTTTTATATATATTAATTCTATAGTTAATAAAATTTTATGGAGAAATTAATACAAAAAAAAAAGTCTATAGAACTATGATTATTATAAGCCTATAGAAAAATAAAGAATTGAATTTAGAGAACTACAATAATCCAAATTGATGATAATATAAAAAAGCAGCTTTTTAAAATTAAGTTAAAATTAGAAGAGTAGAAAGGAAGTGCTGGGACATATAATGAAATCATTGATTTTTTAATAAGACATCAAAAGACTATCATAATAAAAAAGAAAAAAATGGAAGAATTTAGACGCTTTGAAGGAATCCTTCCTGCTTCCGCATTAGATGTATTATTTTCATATTCTTCATATAGGTGTTTATAAACCTAAGGTAAAGAGTTATTATTAAAAGAAATGAAGAAAAAAAAATTAGCAAAAAAAAATTATTTATAAGTGGTAATTACCATTAATCCATCATCAAGACGTTCTGTTGGTCCTCCAGCAATTCCGTAGGCTTGCAGTTGAATTTCATAGTCTCCATCATCCAAATCATCAATTATCACTCCCGTAGATAAAGCATATACAAGAAAAGATGCAGTACCTATATCTACAGTAAATTCTCGTCTAGAACCATTTATTTCAACGCCATCTAGCATTATTCGTACGCCACCAAAAAGAGTTCCGGTGGTGGAATCAGTTTTAAATTGCCCGTCAAACGTTATATAAACAGTTTCTCCCTTTTCTACTTCAATTGATTTATCCATATCCGGAACATCGGTAAAAGTACCAGTTAAAGTATGCGGACTTTCTAATTCTACAGTCCAAATATTAGTAATTTGGATATTTCCAGAATATTCTTCTAAAATTGTATTGGGTAATATAAATACAGAATAAGCACCAAATGCTAATCCTCCAATTCCAATTAATAAAGCACATACTGCTAAACCCTTATTAGTACTCATATTTTTTATTCACCTTCTCTAATTTTTTAAAGATTGAATTATTTGATTATTATTAATGTCCTTTTTCTTAATAAGTATATTTTTAATATACTATATTTTTTTTTATGGGTTAATTCATAGTTAGTAAGATTTTATGGAGAAGTAAATACAAAAAATAAATAGTCCCAAAACCAAGTTATTTTACATAAAACACAGCTCATCAGAACAACCTTAGTCTTCTTGAAATATAATTTCACAATTTTTTTTGAGAAAAAAGTTTATATTGGAAAAAAATTAAAAGGAAATATCACTTAGGTGACATGCGTCTAAATTGGCTTAATTTTTTCGCAAACAGCGGTTAAACTGTTAAAAATAATCAGTTGGGGAAAAAAATGTCAGAATTAAAATCGTTTGCAATAAAAATGGAAAATATATCAAAAACTTATATTTCTGGAGACATCAAGGTTCAAGCTTTGAATGATATGAGCTTTGAAGTGTTAAGTGGAGAGAGAATCTGTGTTCTAGGTCCTTCTGGTTCTGGAAAAACCACATTATTAAATCTTTTAGGAGGTATAACATCACCAGACGGTGATGGAGGAAATTTGGTAATTTTTGGTGATAAGATCCAAAATTATAAAGAGAAAGAATTCACAGAATACCGTAGAGATCGGATAGGATTCATCTTTCAGTTTTTTAACCTTTTCCCTGCCCTAAATGCTGTTGATAATATTGTTATGGGAATAGATTTACTTCAGAAAAAATTGAAGAAAGAAGGTAAAGAAGTAAGAGAGGATATCGATGTAAATAAAATCGCCAAAGAATATTTAGAAAAAGTAGGATTAGAAGAGCGTCTTTATCATTATCCTTCTCAGCTTAGTGGTGGAGAGCAGCAAAGAGTTGCAATCGCTAGAGCACTAGCAAAAATCCCGTTTATAGGGAAAAAATTTTTACTTTTATGTGATGAACCTACAGGAAATTTGGATACAGAAACAGGCAAAAAGATCATAAATCTAATAAAGAAATTGAATGAAGAAATTGGGTTTACAGTTATTTTTGTCACTCATAATATTGCCATATCAGAGATGTTTGCAACAACAATTCTTCGTATCCGAGACGGTAAAATAGACAGAATTGAAAATGATATAGGGGCATAAGGATGGGAATAATCCTAAAAAAGGCTATAAATGATTTTAAAAATTTAGGATGGCGCAGTTATCTTATAGTAATTACCATTATTCTGTCTCTAGGAGGAGGGATAGGGATATATTATGGTATACAAGCAACTATTCCCATGATGGATTTATATTACGATGAGGTAAATCATGCAGACTATACTTATCAGCTTTCAGAAGAGACTTGGATTACTCAATCACAGTTAGATGAGCTTGATGATATAAAAGAAGTGAAAGACTATACAGGGCGGCTTTTATGGACAACATCTACTCAGTTAAAAGGACAAGATGAGAGAAAATACATTTTACTTATAGGGCTTGATTATATTGAAAAAGATAATGGTCATCCCAAAGTGTATGATTATACAATTAGAGAAGGGGATAATTTTGATCCAGAAGATAATAATATCTCAGTTGTAATTGACGAAGTATTTGGTAAAATAAATAACTTGGATATTGGTGATAAGCTAAAAATTGATGGATTAAATGGTGCAGAATTAAAAATAACTGGTTATTGTAATTCGCCCGAGTTTATTATGACTACGAGTAATCCTGAATTTCTCTTTCCGATAAGAGGCTCTATGGCAGTTATATATCTTTCTAAAGACACTTTAAAGAATTATATTGTACAATATTTTATAGATTATAATTCTACAATTACAGAGGATCTTACTGCTCAGATATTATATTTTCAGAATAAAGATTATAATAATATTGCAGTAACTTATAAAAATGATATAAAAGAGGGTAATAAAGATGTTAAAGATTATCTCAATGAACAAGGAATATATATTGAAAAATCTGAAGCATTTGAAGATTCCTATGCATATAAATTAATTAAAGCTGACGTGAGCGATACTGGTGAGATTTTGAGGATAATGCTCTTTTTTATGGCACTTCTGGGGGCAATCATTGTCTATGTGATATTTAATCGATATGTATATAGTCAAAAGCAACAAATTGGTATAATGTTGGGGCTTGGATATACTAAAAAGGATATAACGAGGTATTTTATGTTCATTATTTTTCTAGTAATCCTTCTATCTGTTCCTGCAGGTATTGTGGTGGGATGTGCATTAGGGTATACAATAACGGGAGAGATGATGGCAGAAATAGTGCATGTTGAGATGTTTTATTTTCCTTTCCTATTTCTTCCAGAAGTTATCTTTTTAGGATTAATTCTTGGTTTTCTAATGGTTTTTCTTAGCACCACTTTTACAGTACGAAAAATTCGGAAAAAAATTATTGCTGAATTAATCTATGAACAGGAGGAAATTTCTCAACAAGTTAAAAAGCCAAAGATCACAGAGGAGCCAAGAAGTATCACTACTAAACTGGTTTATAAGAATATGTTTAGAAACAAGAAGCGTTTAGTATTTACAATTGTTGCTATGACTTTCTCTTTACTAATAGTTTCTTCTTCAGAGAGTCTATTGGAAAGTCTGTTTTACAATGTAGATAAAACTTTTAAAAGAGAGGGAAGCCAAATTGAAGCAAGTGAAAATTGGGATTTAAATGTTAAATTTCAAACTCCGGTTAATTTATCCAACCCAGACAATATATGCGAAAAAATAGAAGATATGAGTAAAGTAGAAGAAATTACCCAATATACATCAGGTCTGGTTTCAACTAAAGGGGAAGATGAGGATTTGAATTTAATAATTCAAGGAATTGATCTTAAAGATTCAGAAGTCCATCAATTCACATGGCAAAATCCTGAGTTAGAAAATTCAGCTCCACAGAAAGATGATGAAATAGCAATCTCATCAGTTCATGCATTAAAATTGGATAAAGAACTTGGTGATAAAATTGAAATTGAAAATGCTGCTGGTGAGACTCACGAGTTTAAGATTGTAGGGATTCATTCCGAATTAGTGATGACTATCTATATTACTTTATATATGGGAAAGGAATTTTTACATAATAATTCAAACTTTATTGATGGAGTATATGTGATTGTGGATGATGGAGCAGATAAGGAGGAAATTATGCAAGATATATATGATTTAGATAATATTGAAATTATATTTAATGTAGATATAATGAATGAAAAAGCTAAAGACTTTATTGCTACCTATGCCGTTGTAATGAGGACTATATCAATTTATACTTTTATAGTCTCCTTTTTCATAGTATTTTATAATTCTGTAATGAATATCTATGATAAGAATTATGAATGGGGAATTATGCGGTCTCTTGGATATTCTAAAAAACAAATTTTTAGAACAATCCTAATTGAGAATTACATTCAAGGACTATTTCCTATTATTTTTGCAATAATATTCACCTTTCCTCTCGTAGACCAAATGGCACAGGTATATGCAGAGAATTTTCCAGTAATATCAATTATCGGAGTTACCGCGATTCTTATGATAACAATTCCCCCAATTATATTATATACTCTAGGTTCTTTAATAGGTTTGCGTACGGTATTTAGGCAAGATCTTTACGAAATGGTTCAGACTCGTTTTGTTGGGTGAATATTTAATAGAAAAGAAAAAAGAATTAGAACGTGAAGAACTTAGAGTTCCACTCAAAAAGGAATAAATTGAGAAAAAGAAAATTAAATTCTTTATTTAAAATACTTATTAACTAATTCTTTAGCAATATAATGAAATACTTTATCAATATTCTCTCCAGTTAACGCGGATGTTTCAAGATATTCGATATTAAGTTTATTCGCAATGATCTTTACGTCTTCATTGCTAACCATTCTCTTATCTTCTAAATCCTTTTTATTTCCACAAAGAAGCACTACAGGTCCCTCTTTATACATTAAGTTATTTGTTATATCTTCATACCAGGTGGGAATACTTTTAAGAGTATTTTCTCTTGTAATATCAAATAAGAGTAAGATTCCTCGAGCTCCTTCGTATAATTGACGCCTTAAGTATTGGAATTTAACTTGACCTGCAATATCCCATAAAACAAGGTGAATTTCTTCTTCATTTACAGGAACATCTTTTCCTGTAATATTTACTCCTAAAGTTGGGATATAAGTCCTTTTAAAAGCACGATCTGTGAATTTTAATATAGCAGAAGTTTTTCCACACGCAGGATCCCCACAGACAACAATCTTGAATGCATATTCACCATCTTTTTTAATATTTTTCTCATCCGGAAACGCTTCAGAACCGTTACTAGCACCCATTTCTTGTTCATATAATTCTTTTAATCGGTGTTGAAATTTTTCGTGGATTTGTTTGATCTCGTTAATAAGTCTCTCTTTTTTCACATTAAGAGTTTTTAATTCAATAATTGTTTCAGAAGCTTTATCAAAAAGAATCTCTAAATCTTTAATGTATTTATAAAAGATTAAATCATAAATTTCATCAAATAATAAAGTAAAAGTACCCGAACCTATACGACCTCGTAGATTATCATCCTTCCATTCAATGTTTTGAATAATACCTTTTTTGTTTTCAGCTGGAAACGGGATAAATGCTAGGGATTTCAAAACGTGCGATTCTTCTGATAAAAGATAACTCATAGATTTGGATGCAATTTTCCATCCTAAATCTTCATTAATTTCAGGAAAACAAATTGTTGGAATAGGTCCTATTTTTTCATCAAATTCACAAAGTATAATAAAGAAATCCAAATTCAATTTTTCTCTCTCTCTTTTTTAATAAATATAAAGTAGGTTAATTATTTTTAAATAAATCTATTTCATAATTAGTTCAGAGTTTTTCTTTAGACTGTTATTACATCTTTTATACTTGAAACAAATTCAACCATTTTTTTTTCCATATTTTCAAAATTACTTAAATTATTCTTTACAATATTTACAATCGCCGAGCCAATAATGACTCCATCGGCTCCAGCGTCTATAATGGCGTGGGCATGCTCTGGCTTAGAAATACCAAAACCTATGAAAATCGGAATGATATTATCGGTCATGTATATCATTCTTTTAATAGTATCTTTTGTAATTTGAGCAACTGTATCTCTTTCTCCAGTAACTCCCATAACCGAAATTAAATAGATGAATCCTTTTGCTACCTTTAAGATTTTTATCATTCTTTCTGGTGTAGTTGATGGTGCGATTAAGAAAATTAAATAGATATTATATTTTTCACATGCTTTCAGGGCTAAGTCTGCCTCTTCAATAGGTAGATCTCCAATGACAATGCCATCAACACCACTCTTTTTAAGATTATTGAATGTTTTATCAAGAGATGCTTCTATAGTATCAGCACCTTGAATTAAAATGTTATAATAAGTAAGTATTACTATTGGCTTCTCTGTTTTAGCTCTGATATCCTTGATTGCATCTAATGCTATTTTAGTATTAATCCCCGCATTAAAAGCTCTAACATTTGCTTCTTGGATTGTTGGACCATCCGCAATGGGATCGCTGAAAGGTATTCCAATTTCAAGGATATCAGAATAGGGTTCAATTTTTTCTACAAGTCTTTTAAATTCGTCGATATTTGGGTCACCCGCAACGAGAAAGGGCATGAAGTATTTAATATTTTTACCTTGATTTCTTTCAAATAGTTCCAATATTCGATTCTTTTCCATTTTTCCATCATTTATCGGGTTTTCCCTATAAAACCTAATTCTTTTTAATATTTAAAATTTTGTCTTATTTTTTTATTTCCTTATTAAAAATCGATTATAATTAAAGGTTGCGCTAAATTACTCAATTAATTTATATTCCAAGTTAGAAATAGAAATGAATATTAAGAAACACCAAGGCAAAAACTTAATTATTAGAAAAAGTTAAATTAAAAAAGTAAAAATCCACTTTACATAAGTTTTAATAAAAAAAAA
>JAEOTJ010000449.1 GCA_016839905.1 Promethearchaeota archaeon
CCAATACCTTTCATTGGCCTCTATTATCAACACATGCTCACTTGATGGATTTGCTCATTCATTACCCTTTTAAGTGAGTACTCGAACCATATTTGGATTCTGGGAAGCATTTCCCGCCGTTTATAAGTGGTTGCTCTCACGAGTCGGGGATTCTAAGCCCCGTTCGAAAAAGTGCAATCCCTCCCATAAACGGTATCGAATTTAAGGATGATTCAAGTAGTGCGGGATAACTTCCTTCAGGGCTTCTGAGCGAACTAAAAATGCAATGAGGCATGCCCTGAATCCGGTGACGGACGAACC
Source organism: Promethearchaeota archaeon (assembly GCA_016839905.1). The sequence goes on from JAEOTJ010000449.1 coordinate 301, forward strand.
GCCTGATAACCTTAGGGTGGGTCTCATCCCAAGAGATGAGATGGATTACTAGAATAGAAATTTGTGAATTTTATAAAGATTTATAGATTTTTATAAATAGTTGTAAGGTTATCCAATTTAATACTTGCTGATCAAAAAAAAAAATCTTAATCTTTTTTTTTTTTAAAATCTTGTTTTATTAATTACTTTAATATATTGTAGTCATACCAATAAACATAATTGTTACTAAAGATAATGCCACAAAAATAAAACCATATTTATAAAATTTAGAATTTTTATCATCTATGGATTCTAAATTTTTTTTTGAAAATTTTATTAAAATGTCTAATATAATAAATATAAATGAGAGGAAGAGAAATATAAAATCGATAACAATTAAAATTAGACCAATCATTATAAGAAAATTTTTATTTCTTTTTATATAAAATTTTTTAAATTTTCTTGAATTCTCTGTGAAATATCTGCTATTTTAGCATCAAATTCTAAGCCAGTAATCTTTTCATAACTTTTCATGTAGCGCTTTGCTAATTCTATCTTAATATCCTCAGAAATCGGGGGTATTTTCTGATCAGGGCTAATATTAGGAAAGATCTCTGGATATGTTTTTATAAGCCACCCTCGGAATATTTCCTTATCTAAAATTTCAGGTTCTTCCTCATTACTAAACTTTTCTTCATAAGTATCTAAAATCCAAAATCGTGATGAATCTTGAGTATGTATTTCGTCAATAACAATTAATTCATCCTCCTTTAATCCAAATTCATATTTAGTATCAACCATTATAAGCCCATTTTTCTTACAATAATCTTGACCAAACTTGAACAATTTTAAAGCCATTTCTTCCATTTGCTCATATATCTCTTTATCAACTATTTTTTCTTTAAGTATTTGTTCTCTTGAAATATATATATCATGTCCGCTCTCTGCTTTAGTAGAAGGAGTTACTATAATATCGTCCAACTTTTGATTTTTTTTAATGCCTTGAGGCAATTTAATCCCTGAAGTTGCTTCCCCCTTTAGATGGTTTCTCCACATCGTTCCCGTAATGTATGCTCTAACGATTACTTCAATCGGGACTGTTTTACATTGATGAACTATAGATACATTTGGATCTGGACTATTAATAAGATGATTTTTGACCAAATTTTTTGTTTTTTCAAACCAAAATGTAGATATTTGATTTAACATTTGCCCTTTAAAGGGAATGGTGGTTATAACTCGGTCAAATGAAGATACTCTATCTGTAGCAATTATTATTCTAATATCATCTTTAATATAATTATCGCGAACTTTCCCTTGGTATTTTTTTCCTAAGGATGGAAAGTTTGTTTCGCTTATTGTATAGTTTAATTGTTTTTTTATTATTTCTTCAATTTCAGAATTCATGATCTATCAATAATTGAAAATACAATAAAAATTCTTTTAACAATTTATTAATATAAAAAAAATGATAATTGCTAAAATATCTGAATTTAATATATTTTTTTATAAAAGTTTCTTTAAAAGAGTCATAAAAATGTTAATTTGATAATAATGTAAATTATATTTAATTTTTTATTAATTAAAATTAATTAAAAATTAAAATGAACTGATTAAAATGAACTCAGATAAGAATGACATGAATACAACTATTTCATTCTTAAAAAATGAAGTAAAAAAATTTATTTCCGCCCGAAATTGGCGAAAATACCATACTCCGAAGAATTTAATTCAAGCAATGAGCATCGAGATGGCAGAACTTTCAGAATTATTTTTATTTAAAGATCCTGAAATCAATGATATTTTAAAAAATAAAGAATTGATGGAGAATATTTCATTTGAAGTAGCAGATATTTTAATATATTTAATAAGTTTTGTTAATTCTTTGGATATAGATCTAACTCAAGCTTTTAATAAAAAAATGGAAAAAAATAATGAGAAATATTCCATTCAAGAATTTAATGATGGAAAATATTATAAAAAATAAAAAAATGATTTTTTCGCTTCTTATTTTTTAATATTATTGATGAAATCACATATTAATTTATTAACCAAATCTTTTCGCTGAGCAGGAGCAAAATGTCCAGCCATATCAATGATTTCCAAGTGTGAATTTGGAATTTTTTTATGTAATTCTTCCGACATTTGTTCAGGTGCAAAATTGTCTAATCTACCGCCAATAATTAATGTTGGACAATTTATACTAGATGGATCATATTCGTTTATTTCTTTAATCATTCTAAAAATTTGGTCTTCAATTTTCATATAAAGCTGTTCTTTAGAAAGATTTATTTCTTTTATCATTCTTAATGAATTTAAAATATAAGGAATGGTTTTATCTAATATATTTTCTACTGAATTTGCCACTATTTCTAGAAAATTCATTCGAATATCGTAAGGGAGTAAGTTATAGAAAATATTTCTGATAACATTATCAATAATAATATATCCAGAATTTAAAAGGATCATGAATTTAACTTTTTTTGGATCTTTTAAGCTTATTAATTGAGCAATCATACCTCCTACTAAGGAATGCCCAATTATTCCATATTTCTTATTTACACCAAGAAATTTTAATAGATCTTCTAAATCCCTAATAATTTCATGTCTAATATTTTTAGAGATATTTAATTCTTTAGAGTGATCACTTTTTCCATGCCCAAGCGCATCAAACGCAATAATACGGTAAAATTTTTTTAAAACTTTAATTTGACTTTTAAAAAATGATGCTGAAGAGGCGAAACCATGAAGTAAAATAATCGGTTGTAAATTAAGACCACTATTAATATCTTCATAATAGAGATTGTATCCCTCTAAGTTAGTAAAAAATGGCATTGAATTTAGAAAATTTATTGGGAATCTATAATTTTTGAAATATATCAATTTTTAAATCTTTTATGAATTCTTAAAATAAGCAATAAAAGTAAAAAGAATAAAATTTCTTAATTAAATTGATTTTCTAAGTAAATTAATATCTTGTTTCTCCAGTGATTCTGTTAATTTTAAAATATCTAAATCTTATTGTTGATCTAGCAATCATTTCACTATTTAATATTTCATTAACATTTTCTTGTGGAAATAAATACTATGATTAAATATACTTAATAGCTAAATAAGTACTTAATTATATTAATTATACAAGTTAAATTCGAGAAGAGGTATAAAAATCAAAATTCTTTTAATTTAAAAAAGATTTTACTTTTTAAAAAAAAATTTGAATAAAAGAGGTATAAATATGAGGACGCCAATTTTTGGGACTTCAGGAATTAGAAGAGTCTTTAGTCCATATGATAATACCGATGTAATGCTAACCCCTAATATGGCTTTAGAAGTAGGTCTTGCGTTAGGTACTTATTTAAAAGGTGATGGTACTGTAGTTATTGCAAAAGATATTCGTACTTCGGCTTTACCTATAGAATATGCGTTTATATCCGGGCTCGTTAGCACTGGATGTAATGTAAAAACCTTGGGAATCGTTTCAACACCCACTTTGGCAATGTCTTTAACCTATTTACAAGCAGATTGTGGTGTTGTTATTACAGCATCACATAATACTCCAGAATATATCGGTCTTAAATTCTGGAATTCTTCTGGAATGGGGTATATTGAGGAACAAGAACTGGAAATTGAGAGGATCTACAACGATAAAGCCTTTATAAATATAAAATGGGATGAGATTGGAACAGTTACGCAAATCAACGATATAAATGATATACATATTTTAGATATTACTCGTAGGATAATGTTTGACGGAAGGAATCTAAATGTTATAGTTGATCCTGGAAACGGAGCTAGTTGTGATATCGTTCCTAAATTACTAAGTGAATATAATGTGGGGATTATGACTATTAATGCCCAAATGGATGGAAAGTTTCCAGGTCGTCACTCTGAACCCAGTAAAGAGAATTTAACACAACTATCTAAATTCCTTAAAAGTTCGAATAAACACGAGCTTGGTATTGCACTTGATGGCGATGCTGACAGAGTTGTATTTTTAGATGGAGAGGGAGATATTATAGATCCTATCCGGTTATTAGCATTGATGGCGGTTGATTATTTGAATAGATATAAAGATAAAATCCCTAAGGAGAAATTGAAAGTTGCTACACCAATAAATTCTTCGAGTCTAATAGAAGATTTATTAAATCCTCTTGGGTGTGAAGTTATTAGAACGAAAGTGGGAGATATAATAGTTGCTCAAGCAATTGTAGAACAAGGGGGATTCTTAGGAGGAGAGACCTCTGGTACATATATATGGCCAAGAACACATTTGGGACCAGATTCAATTGTTACAATTGCGAAAGTGTTGAGAATGATCGTTGAGTCTGGAAAAACTCTACGGGATTTATTAAAAGATATTCCAATATATCCTTATTATCGTAAAGCATTTAAGTTAAAACAAGATATTCCTTTCACGGATGAAATAAATGATATAATTATTAATGAGATGAAAGACGTTTTAGCTTCTGAGGGAAAAGAATTAAAAGCTGTTAATAAGCTGGATGGTGTAAGGATTGATTATAATGATGGATGGATATTAATCAGACGGTCCGGTACGAGTCCTTATTTACGGATCTCGGGAGAATCAAGCGTGAGTCAGGAAGCATCAAAAGCCATGAACGAACTAGCCGAAGAGAGAATGAAAAAATTAGATTTAATATAAGTTTTTATATTTTTTTTTACTTTTTTGCGTATGTTTATTAAAGAATAGCTAATAAATCATTTAAGTGTTTTCATTCGACAAAATTTGTGTTTTCTTCAACTTATTTAGATAATCAAGTATATATCCTCTGAAAAATATAGCTTATTTCTTATAACACATCTCAATTCCCCTATTTACCAATTCTACCAACCAAGTTAAGCAAAAAACTTAAATCTTCAAAAAACAAATATTATTCATGGAAAAAAAACACGAAGATAAGTTAGAAGTTGAAATTCGCGAGC
>JAEOTJ010000450.1 GCA_016839905.1 Promethearchaeota archaeon
GAATTAACTAGTAGAGAATTAGGTGTTGTATTAACTCCCCCTAAAACAGTAAAATATATAATTTCTCGATTAGGAAAAATAAATAGAGCCCAAAAAATCTTGGATCCTTGTGTAGGCCCTGGGATTTTTGTGAAAAAACTACTGAAGTCTGGAATTGAAAAAAACCAAATTTGTACATTTGATATAAACCAAGATTTTAAAAGTGAAATTGAAAATCTTGGATTAAGTTTTAAAGCACAAGACACTTTATTATCGTTATATCCTGATTCTTATAATGAGTTTGACTTTATTGTAGGAAATCCTCCTTATTTAAATAAAGCTAGCGAATATATTCGAAGAAATAAATCAAAATTAAAGAAAATCTACGGAAAGATAAATTCTCACGAAACTTATTCGATGTTCATCGTAAATAACATTTGGCGCTTAAAAGAAGGGGGTAAATTAGGTTTTATTACGAGTGATTCATTTTTAACATTAAATACTCATACTAAATTAAGAAGATTTATACTTAAAAACTGTATAATTAACGAGATATTGTTGACGCCAAGAAATTTATTTGATTTTCAAGAAGTAAGCACTAGCACGGCAATAATAATTCTTAGTAAATGCTCTGGAGTGGGGAATAAGAAAATAAGAGATGAAAATATAATGAGAATTATTCCAAGAGTTAAAAATGAAGATGAATATTGGAATCCTACAATCGTAAATGAAATTAAGCAAAAAAAATATAAATCTTTACCATTTAATTTATTTTTCATTGATGTAGAAGATCCCATAATCGATTTTTTCGAACAAGCTCCAAAAATAGAAAATTATATCAAGGGTTACATTGGTATGCACACTCATAACAACTTGAAATACATCGCTGCTGTGGATGGAACAGAATTAGCAGATATTTTCAAGAAACGCAATGATAAAATAATGAATGTAAAACAAAAATACAAAATAATAAATGAGAGTAAATTAAAATCTGATAAATGGAAACCATATTTGAAGCGAGGTGGTGGAGATCAATATTATAGACCTATAATGGAAGCGCTTGATTGGAATCCAGAGTCAATTCCTATTTATGACATTCCCAATAACGTTCCCTTCGAGGAGGAAGGTATTGTAATTAGCGGAGTAAGTTCAAGATTGGCTACCCGCCTTATGCCAAGGGGATGCTATTGGGATTCAAACAAAGCAATTGGTTTTACCATAAAAGATAAATCCATATCAATAGAATATGCTTTAGGTCTATTAAATAGCTCATTATATAATTATCTTGCGAAGGGAATTATTAACAATACAAATAGTATCCAAATAACTGGAATTCATTCATTACCTTTTGTTAATCCTGATAATAGAACAAAAAAAAAAATTGAAGAATTAGTAAGAAATATCATTAAAAATAAGAAAAATGATCTAAATTACAATTATGAAAAAGAGCAAAGACAAATTGATAAATTAATATTTGACTTTTATTCAAAAGTATTTAATTTCCCTCAACAGCTTAAAACAAAGCTAGATAATTTTTATTCAATATATAAGAAAATTAATTAAATTCTTAATATTATCTATTGAAAAGATCCTTATAGATTCAAAAAGGAAGGTATCTAAGGCGAATGTTAAAAATAATAAGTATTTAATTAAATTAAATCAATATATAATTGAAAAAAAAAAGAAATTATTTTCCATAAATAATTTATATACTATTTTCATAATAATTTATAAATTCAATGATTAAAAAATAACATATTTATTCATATTAGATGGAATAAATTACTATAAATAAAAAAGAAAATCAAATGAAGTGTTAAAAAACAATGGATGATTTAAGAAGAATTATAGAAGTTAAAGAAGCTGGAACAGAAACGGCAACTATAGAAGATATTCCAGTTGCTTTAAAATTTTTAAGTGAATTTATAAATACAAATCCCGACACTCAAAAGCTAATAACCAATGATATGTTAATGAACATTCATATTGAAGGAGCTGAACCCTTTCATATTTTAATTAAAGATAAAAAATGTCAATTTGGAAATGCAGAATTAAAATCTCCAACATTTTCAATATCTACAGATCTATTAACAATAGCAAAACTGATGTTAGGTGAAATAGCTCCGACAAAAGCATTTTTTTCTAAAAAACTTAGCTTTGACGGTAGCCTTAATGATATGCTTATTTACTTACAAGTTCTTGATTTAATAGATGAAAAATTTAATATTTTTAGGGATTCAAAGCGTGAAGGAGGAATAAAAACAGAAGATCTAGTGAAACTTTATAAATTATATAAAAAGGGTATTTCAGGGATTTCTATTGAACAAATCCCCATATTCCTTAATTTATTGACCGATTTTGCACATTTTAATCCTGATGCTCAAGAATTAATTGAAAAAGAGAATTTTTCAATTCAAATAATAGTACAACATATTGGAGACTATTTGATTAAATTTACCGATTCAAAAATGAGTTGGTCTGAAGAAACAATTGATAATCCTACAATTAAAATAGAAATGGATCTCAAAACAGCTGCTGGGCTATTATTTGCGGATTCTTCTTTTTTAGCTTTTATAGAAGGAAAAATTAAAGTAGATGGAGAATCAGAGAAACTCAGCGCTCTAACAAAAGCTATGGTTTTACAAGAACTTTTTGAGCTTTTAATGAAATTCCTAGACTTAAAATAGAGTCTTTTAAAAATTAATTATGAATTATCTTTTTCACCTATTTTTATACATTTAAATCATAATATTTCGCACCTCCATTAATATTAGTTGATGATCATGAGTCTAAAAATTATATTAATAAATCCAAATAAGATGAAAAAACCTCCAGTAATTCCCATAGGATTAGAATATCTAATAACAGCCTTAGAAAAAAATGGATATGAAGTTGATCTCTTGGATTTATGTTTTGCTCCAAGTCCCATTGAAGAGTTGGAAAAAAAACTCGATGACAATCAATATGATATTGCTGGTTTTACAATAAGAAATATTGACTCTTGCATTTATTTTAATAACGAGTTTTATTTACATAAAATTAAAGAACTGATTCAATGTGTTAAAAAATATAAAGTTGATGTTGTTCTCGGTGGAGCGGGATTTTCAGCAGCACCTAATGAAGTTTTAGAATATCTTAAAGCTGACTATGGAATTATTGGTCCGGGAGAAATAATATTTCCTCGCTTTTTAGAAATGTGGAAGTCAAAAAAATTAACCAAACAAATTTATGATGGATGGAAATTTGGACCTAATATAGAACTAATACATTTACGCGGAGATAATATAGATTATTCAAGATATTTCTCTGAAAATGGAGTTGTAGGTTTTGAAACACATGTAGGTTGCCAAAACCAATGCCCTTATTGTATTGAAGCTAAAAAAAGAGTTAAACTAAAAAATATTCCCAATATAATCGAAGAGATCAAATATATAGTTGATAAAGGATATGCTCATTTTCATCTATGTGATAGTGAGTTTAATGATGATTTAAATTTTTCAATCGAATTCTGTAAAGCCTTGATTGATAGCAAAATTCCTTTAAAATGGGCATTATACATGAAACCAACTCCTTACAGCGAGGATTTATTTCGTTTATTGAGCAAATCAAATGCCTATCTAATTACACTTACAGTAGATAGTGATGAGAGAATTCAAACTTTAAATAAATACACTTACGATGACTTAATAAAAATTATTGAATATTGTAATAAATATGATATTCGATTAGCCATAGACCTATTAACGGGATATCCTAATGAACCCTTAGAATCGACTAAAAAAGTAATTGATTTTTTTAAAACTCACCGTCCAACCAAGGTTGGAGTTAGCTTCTATTATCGCTTGCTAAATAATACACCTCTAACAAATCTAATTAGAAAAGACAACCATCTACAAAAAAAGTTGACAATGCCTTATGAAAAAGAAGATGACTTCTTGAAACCCAATTTTTATAGCCAATATACTCAAGAAAAGATTGTAGAATTAATCGGTGATGATGACTTATTCAGTATTGCAGGTATCACTCCAGGGGTCAATTATGAGAAAGTTCTTTAGTAGGAAAAATTAGATTACAATCTTAAGATACAAATAAAGATTTAAGGAGCAAATATTATATATACTATAGATTGAATAAAGAATAATTCTTAATGGAGATTAGAAATGGTAGAAAAAACAAAAGAACAAGCGATAAATAAGGATAAGATTGATTTTTGCATCAAAGCTTCAGAATTCACGGATATCTGTTTAACCACTGAAGAATCGGAAAATTTAATCCAATTAATGGAACGTGGTCCAAACGAGAAGGCCAAATTATTCTCTAAAGAAGCGTTAAAATATTATAACGACTTCCTCAATAAAAAATATAGTATAATAATGTTTTAATTCTTCATTATATAATTTTGCTAAAAATCTCTTTAGCTTGGATATAAACATTTATCCTTAGAGATTTCTAATAATGTATAAGTAAAGGCGCAAAAGGTAAAATCATAAATAATTAGTTATCTGCTTAACTTTTTCAAGATCATTCACATAGCAAAATGATTGAGGTGGATTAAAATTTGGAATTATTTCTTCTGGTATTATAGGTTTTCTAAAAAATTTTATTTCATTTATTTTAATACTCAACTTCGAAAGTTAGATAATATCATTATGCATTTATTTTAAATCTTTGTTTATAAGATACCCCATTTAACTAGAACTTTTGCTTTAATTCAGTTGATTTTCTTAAATCATTATTCTC
>JAEOTJ010000451.1 GCA_016839905.1 Promethearchaeota archaeon
AGCGTGAATTCCCGTAGTCCCTACGGTATGGATGAATTTGGTTATCATTCATCTAAATATAGATAAGGGGATGAGTCTTAAAAAGTAAGAAAGGGTGGGGAATTATTGATTTGTGCAAAATTCATCCCCCTCCTAAACTAAAGGAGGGGGTTTTCTTTAGCTTTAATGATAAAAATAATAGCGTTCATGATAATAAGACTCTTTAGGGATTTAAACCTAATATAATCATTATAGTTGGTTGATATTAGATTGGAAAATAAAAAATATCTCTTAAAATTCTATTATATTGGTAAAAAGAAATATTATGGATCACAAAGACAAGAGAATTATTTATCAATTGAAGAAATACTAATTAAAAGTTTAAAACAAAGAAATTATTTTAATGATATTTCAAATCCTAATTTTGAAGTTGCGAGTAGAACAGATAGATTCGTATCAGCTCGAGGAGCAGCTTTCTCATTTATTACCGCAAAAGAACCAATCTTAATGGAATTAAATACTGTATTACCAAAAGAGATAGGAATTTGGGCTTTCACAGAAGTAGAAAAAGATTTTTCTGCTAGATATGATGCTATTTTACGGCATTATAAATATATTTGCCCTCAACGTCTGAAATACTTAATAAATAATTATAATATAAATTTTGACATAATACAAAAAGCTTGTAAAGAATTAGAAGGACAACATGATTTTATTAATTTTTCTAAAACTCAAAAAGACAATGTAAAAAAAACGATAAGAGATATGGTTTCTGTTTCCATAAATATCTATAATGATTATATAGTTTTTGATTTTAAGAGTAAGGGTTTTTTAAGACAACAAATTCGTCGAATGGTAAAAAAGATTTTAGAATTGGGGATGGGTGAGTTTGATTTTGAGACATTTCTAGAACTTTTTGATGGAACTAAGAGGTTTTCTTATCAACCCGCTGATCCTAGAGGGTTAATTTTATGGGATATTATTTATGAACCAAGATATACCTTTCAAGAGGATTTAAAATCAAAAGAAAGAATGAATAATTATTTTTTTACACAAGAACAAAATTTTGGACTTAAAGAACAACTATTTCATATTTTAAGGGATAAAAATTAGATTAATCCTTTAATAAAACAATTTCTGCCAATAATGCTCTTAATTGAATAATTTCTGTGCCCCCTTGACTTAGCCGATATTCAAATTTAGCAAGGATTTTTGAAAGCTCAATTTTTAACTCTTCTGAAATTTCTAAATCATACACTTCTCTATGGATATTTTTGATTATATTTCGTCCCGAAAGTCCATAATTCTTTATTAAATCATTTAATAGTTTTAATGATAATTTAAGTTTCCCTTCTAATGCTGTTTGTAATACTTTTTTTATTTTTTCAGGAGGTACTTCTCCTGCTACACGGAAAACAATGTCTTGGTCAATGTTAGTTGAAATCGTTCCACAAGATTGTAAATAATTTATCGATCTTCTTAAATCCCCTCGGGAAACATCAACTAAAGCACTAAGTCCATTAGCAGTTAGAGTTAATTTTTCTATTTTAGCAACATATTTTACTCTTTCTTTTATATCATCTTTGCTTAAGCTTGAAAATCTAAATACTACACATCTAGACTGGATAGGTGGAATAATCTTATTTGAATAATTGCAAATTAGAATCATGCGACAATTTTTAGTATATTTCTCCATGGTTCTTCTTAATGCTTGTTGAGCATCTGCAGTCATATTATCTGCTTCATCTAGAATTAAGATTTTAAAAGGGATATCTAGTGGAGGTTTTGCTTTAGCAAAGTCTTTTATATAAGTTCTAATAACCATTATACCTCGGGCATCACTTGCATTTAATTCCAAATAAGTACTATTTACTGCCATTTTTTTACCATAAAGTTCCCTTACCATGCATAAACCCGAGGTTGTTTTTCCTGTACCCGCAGAACCTGCGAAAATAAGGTGAGGCATCGATTTATCTTTAATGAATTGTTTTAGACGCCTTACAATTCCCTTTTGGTTAATAATATCATCCAAATAGCGAGGACGATACTTTTCCACCCAAGGACGGTTATCAATAGACATTCTAATTCTATATATAAATTAAGTAAGAAGAAATAATAATAAATAAGAATTAAAACTTCTTACTTCTATATTAATAATCAATATTGTATAAAAACATGAAGAGAATAATATTATGACTGATTTTAATATAACTAAAATTAAGGCTCGATGGATTTTAGATTCTAGAGGTAATCCTACGGTTGAATCGGACGTATATGGTGACGGGGGTAAAGTATTTGCAAGGGCAGCAGTACCTTCTGGAGCTTCAACTGGGGTATCTGAAGCACTTGAACTACGTGATGGTGGAAATGCATTTATGGGAAAGCATGTCACTAAAGCAGTATCAAATGTAAATGACATCCTCGCTAAAAAACTGAAAGGATTCGATGTTAGAGAACAAATAAAAATAGATAAAGAAATGATGGCAATTGATGGAACTGATAACAAGGGTAAATTAGGTGCTAACGCAATTTTATCTGTTTCATTAGCCGCGGCAAAATTAGCAGCAAAATTAGCAGATAAACCATTATTTGCACACATACATGAAATAGCCTATAATAAGACAAGAAATGATTTCCTTTTACCGCTTCCTTGTTGTAACATTGTAAATGGAGGGGAACACGCGGGTAATAATTTATCAATACAAGAATTTATGGTATTACCTGTAGGAGCTCCAAGTTTCTCGAAGGCTATTCAAAATGTCGCAGAAATATATCAGACTTTAAAAAAATTATTAGCAAAAAAATACGGACCATCATCTGTTAATGTTGGAGATGAAGGAGGTTTTGCTCCAAACTTCACTGAGACTCGAGAAGCAGTAGATATAATCATTGAGGCCATTGAGCAAGCTGGATTTGTAATGGGAAAGGATTTCGTATTAGGAATGGATGCTGCTGCCAGTGAATTTTTTGAGAATGATCAATATGATATCGATGGTAAGAAATTAAGTGAAGAAGAATTATTACAATATTACCTTGACCTAATTCAAGATTATCCATTTAAATCAATTGAGGATCCTTTTGATGAAAAAGATTTCAGGAGTTTTGCCAATTTAACAGCAAAAGTAGATAAATCAATACAAGTCGTAGATGATGATCTTACTGTAACTAATATCAAAATACTAGAGAAAGCAATTAATGAAAAAGCAGGAAATGCTTTATTACTCAAGGTTAATCAAATAGGATCATTAACAGAGGCTATAGAAGCATGTAAAATGTCCTTTAAGAATGGATTTAATGTAATGGTTTCTCATCGTTCCGGCGAAACGGAAGATCCCTTCATTGCTGACTTAGCTGCAGGTCTTTGTACTGGACAATTAAAAACAGGGGCAACCTGTAGAAGCGATCGATGTGCAAAATTTAATCAACTACTTAGAATTGAAGAATTATTAGGGGATAATGCAAAATATCCTAAAAATCTCGATTCATGGAAAGATTTTCAATAATCTAACACTTTTTTTAATATTTCTTTATTCTTTTATAAATCTATATACATCTACTTCAATGTTCTTAGATTTTTGACTGTGGAAGGGGAAAGAGTTCTCAAGGATCATGTTATAAGGGATAATATTATCAATTTTCCAGTTAAATCTTTCTATAAAATTAGAAATAAAATCCTGTGTCTTTTTACTTGATAAATGAATAGAATATATTACATCTGAAAAGGAAAACGCTTTTATTAAGAAGGGCCTATCAGATGATTTTGTTTTTACTCCAAAGGGAGGATTCATAACTGTAGTTATTTTTACATTAATAGGTAAAAAATGTCGGGAAATCTCGAAGTTTCTTATATCGGCGCAAACTGGAGAGATAATATATTCAAGATCTAAGCTCTGTACATTTTTTCTTAAAATTGTTAATGCATTCAAATCTATATCTACACTTATAACAGATGAGGCTTTAAAAAATGCTGATGCGATTGATAATCTCCCCGTCCCAGCTCCAAGGTCAAATATTATTCTATTTTGAATATCATTGAATTCAAAACCCGCAAAATAGATAATATCTACTGCACATAAAGCATCTATACAATATTGTTCTAATTCAATTTTAGGATTAGCATATGTTTCTGTGCTTTGAATGAGAGAAATTAATTCCTTTTTATTAATATTTATCGCCTAAATAATTCCTCTAAATTATAAATTACATAATTAAATTTATTTATATTATTAAATAATTATTATTTAAATTAGAAAGAAATTGAGACATTTAAAGATTTTTGTTGTATAATATGAAAAAATCCATAAAAAATGGAGAAATTGCCATAACTGGTCAATATTTAGGTGTAGTTGAGGAATTTTTACCTGATAAAGATTCGACTTATATAGAAAATGGAGAAATTTTTTCTACTAAAACAGGCACTGTTTCTATTGATGAGAAAAAAAGGGAAATCGAGATAGAAACTCATCAAGAACAAGACCGAAAAACTGTGAAAATTGGAGATATTGTTATTGGAACTATTCTCTTTTTAAGAAAATTCTCCGTTGGTATTAATTTCTTTACAATAAATAATAAATTGCATTTTAATAGTTCATACATGGGAAATATTCATGTATCCCAAATCTCAAATAAATATATAGAGAAGATCTCTGATGCGTTTCAGATAACTGATATTATTCGAGCTAAAGTAATTGCTGAGAATAGCGGTGAATATACCTTATCTACTGTTGGTAAAAATCTTGGTGTAATCCATACTGATTGCGCGATTTGTGGAACAAAACAAAAAAAAATTGGTTATGATAAATTAAAATGTCCAAGATGCGGAAATTTTGAAAAGAGAATTTTAACTGATGACTATGGAAATGTATCTGAAAGTTTAAGATATTAATTTTTTTTTTAAAAATTTACTATTCTCTCTCGTGTTTAGAATATAGATAATAGGTTATCAAAATTGGCAAGAACTGGAAAGAAAGTCATTCATTTTTACAACCCAAGTGGCTCGATTGATAATCTAATCAAATTTCTTGAAAATATTCAAAAAAAAATAAACTATATTAATTTAAATGTTTCGGTAGATGGGAGTAAACATATTAAGATAACTGTATTTGGACCAAGAGACTTGCAACATTTAGCATATGGCAGATTAAAAGATCTCGCACAACAATTTTTAGAAATATAGTCCTTAATTAAATAATACTAAATCAAAAAACATATATTTCATTCTTAATTAGATTACCTACAATTTGGAGTAATAATAATGGCAAAAAAAAAGAAAGTTGAGCCCGAAGAAGATGAATTTGAGGTCGATGAATTCGATGAGTTAGAAGATGAAGAAATTGAAATCGCTGTTCCCATTATAAAGAAAGAACCTAAGGAAAAACTCTTAGATTCTGTACCTTCTCCAGCTGAATCTGCTGCTCAGGAAGAAGTTGTATTTGAAGAAGAAATAGAAGGATATGAACCTGAAGTTGAAGAAAAGCGAACTTACAAATATTTAAACTTAAGCTTACAAAAAGGTCTTACAGAAAATGATTATGAATTAAGAATCGAAGGTCAGAGTCATGGCTTTTGTAATATTTTAGTCAAACGACTTCTTGAGATAGAAGGAGTAAATATCGCAGCATATAAAATTACTGGAATAGAACCTCCTCAAGTTTTTATAAGACTTGAAAATGGATATGATATTAAAGAAATTTTATATAAAGGAGTTGAAGCTCTAAGAGAAGAAGTTGTCGAAGTACAAAAACTCTTCCAAAATAATATATAACCCCTATTATTAACTCTATTTTTGCTTGACATATAAGAATTTATACATATCATTTTATTACAATGCCCTATGAATTTTTAATTGAGGATCTAAATAAGGATAATTCTTCAAGAGATATTGGTACTGATAAAGGTTTAGCGAAAATAGGAGATGCTATTGTGAATTTGGTATATTCTGTAGCTAAATCCATTTATTTAACGAAAAAGAATTCAAACAAGATACAAAGAACAGGTAAGAAAGTAAGCAAGGATATTTTGGCTAACGCATTGAAAAATGCCAATATGAAGGATTTTGCCAGAACTAGAGCTGGTGCTCACGATCTTGCTGATACTGTTGAGGGATTAATTGCTTACACATGGCTAAATAATAAGATGACCTTGAATGAAATAATTGATTTTTTAACAGAAAATCTTTCCGGAAATCTAGATGTTAGGAATGAAGAAATAAAAAATGCAACAGAGGTTTTTACAAATCTTTTAAACCATATAAAAAAATTCTTGTCTAAAAAATAGAAAATGAAAGATAATCCCATTACTATTGGTTTTGACGATGCCAAGTTTGAATTATTCTCAAAAACTAATAAAACCCAACTAATTGGAGTTGTTTGTCAGGGGACTCGCATGGTAAAAACCGTTATGAGTAAAATAGAAATTGATGGTTTTGATGCCACAGAGAAACTAATAGACCTTATTCTAGAAAATAAAAAACACGCCCAATATACTATAACAGATTCAATCACATTCGGCGGATTTAACATCGCTGATATTGAGGAAATTTACAATATAACAGAAAAACCAATAATTGCTATAACTGAAAGAGAA
>JAEOTJ010000452.1 GCA_016839905.1 Promethearchaeota archaeon
CTTATCTATATTTAGATGAATGATAACCAAATTCATCCATACCGTAGGGACTACGGGAATTCACGCTTGTGGAGATTGTGTAAGACGCCCCTTAAGGGGGTGCTGTAGTCGTAGAAGCAAGAATCTAGCTCCTTTAGGTGCTGGTAGTTCAAGGTTAAAACCCTTTCCCCTTTTTTTTTGCTTTTATGCTTATGTAATTCTTTTCTTCGAGTGTGTACACCACGACATCCTCGAATCCTGCTTTTTTAAAACGCTCATTAAATTCTCTTGGCGTATATAATGTCCATTCTTGGTCAATAACGCTTGCCCACTCTTCATTTCTTTTAGCAAATCTTTCATGTTTATAGGAATTATTAAGTATGAGAACCATTCCATCAGGCTTTAATGTCCTAAAGATTTCTTTTAACGCCTCGTCAAGCTTCCAGAAATTAATGGACTCAATGGAAATCATGAAATCAAACACATTATCCGAGAAGGATAGGTTTTCAGCATTGGATTTCTTGAGTTCAACCCTTTCCTCTTTAATATGGTCTTCATTTTTCTTGGAAGCCAATTCTACCATTTTATCGGCAATATCAATGCCATAAATCTTTCCTTTTCCCCCATTTTCTTTGATAATATCTGCCATTGCTTGAATATTATGACCGGCCCCATGACCGATTTCCAATATCATATGATCGGGATTTATTTTTGTTTGGGAAACTTTCATCGCCCATTTTATTAAAGGACCTCTTTCAGCTCCAACCATTTGTGCAAAAAGTTCTCCTGCAAATCCTTCAGGTTTTCCAGCTTGGGTGAAGAACCTTTTTTTAATCAATCTCCCAAGCTCGGGTTTTATCTTGAATGGCGGTAAGGAGTCTTCTTCTCCTTCAGTCTCTTTTTTGTTGACCAATATATTTCATATAACACTTTATAACTTAAGAAGTATTATAGAAAAATATTCTAATTATCCTGTATTCTTGGATAGCTATTGTTTATTTTGGATCTATCAATATTATAAATTTGTAGAGCTGTATTTTTATTAGAATATATTTCTTTTTCTCCTGAATAATCGTTATCTTTCACGGAAAATTTAGAAATTGAAATATTAACTCCCTCATCAACAATTTTAACGCTTTCTAAAGCCTTTAAATCCCATATATTGATAATGATGGAACCGGAATCATCGCTTAAAACAAATTTAAAAAGAAATGTCTTATCGCCGTCTTTTTTTTCAATTTCTTTAAAGAATATTATCTTGGATGCAATACCGATTATTTGCTCGTGAATGAATCCATTTTTACCAAGAATGTCATTAATGGGCAGAAATTGACCATTATTTATATTAATGTCAATTAAATCGTATTTTTTTCGATCAATGCTCGGGGGAGATAAAAGAAGAGAACTATTCTTGCTTAAATGAACTTCAATTCTATCCGAACGATTCAACTTGGAATAAGCATTGATTACTTGTAATATTTTTCCTTCTTTATAGAATTCGCTTTTTAAAATATCTGTTTGCTCGTCCCAAACAACGATTCTAATCGGGCCAGTTAAATCGTGAAGATAAAAAGAACCTACCCTGCCAATTGACTGATCCTTTTTGATAAACTCGTTTACGGGGGAAATGCTTGAAATTTTTCCAATCAAAACGATATTGGCCATTTTATCCACGATGCCCGATATATCAATCAAGAATTCATTATAATCAATTTCCTCTCCTTCGCCAATGTTAAATTCGTTTTCGATTCCTGAATTATTAAAGTGAATTCCGTTATCTTTCGCGATTAAGAAAAGTAACATCTCGTCTGAAGCAAAATCTTTATATTCAATCCTTTTTTTTTCAAGTGATTTATCAATTTTTGATTTACTCATACCGGAAGTCAATAACAAATCCATTTAATTGATTGAATGATGACATTTAGAACGACTCAAGAAAAAATTTAGTATAATTTGATGAAAAAAACCAACAAATCTATAAAAAGGAAAAAAATTATAGTGGATTTTAAAATAAGGGAGGGTAAAGCTTATATATTTTTTTATCATAAATTAATTATTAAAAAAATTGACAAAAATATGTGAAAAGTCGTGAAGAAAAATTATTATTATCTATTAACGATCAGCTTTATTTTTATAAATACAATATTATTAGGTCCATTATCTTTAATTACGAATGTTTCTGCAGATGAAGATGATTTAGAGGATTTAGGAGTTAAGGAGGGAGATATATTTAAATGGCACATAACCAAGGTTGATAATGAAGAGTATGATTTATACGAAGTAGGGGATACCATGACCATTAAAATTGATTCAATTGAATATTATAAAGATGAGGAATCCTGGATGATCTTGTTTAATTTACTTAACTTTATGACGGAAGAGGGAGACGATTTATTTGTAGATCGATATTTCACTCTTGAGGAGAATGCCTCATTAGCCTCTATTTACCCAGACGACGACTATTTCATAATTTTTATTCCAAGCAAGGATCTAGAGAAATATTTAGAAGTTTATTCAGAGTTAGATTCAGATTTTGATGTTGATGGGAGTGAATTAAAGTATATTTCTGGAGATGAAGAATATATTTGGGAATTCAATGATTCAGGAATTCCAGAAAAATACACCGAGAAAGTTGGTGAAGAAGTTATTCTAGAATTTGAATTGCTAAAAGGAATCTCTTTTGGGATTACATTCTTATTTTTTATCCCGATTGGAATACTTGGTTGCATATATCTAATAAAAAAAAAGGAGTGTGGAGTAAATAATGAATAATAAAAAGATAATATCTTTTTTAATTTTATTTTTTTTCATTATTCTTTTAAACATTTTTCCAATTGTATCAGTATCGGCGAAAAATGACGATGATTTGGGGATAAAGGAAGGTGAGAGTTATACTTGGACAACCGAAGTAATGGATAAAGAAAAATATATGAAGGCTTATGATCATTATCCTTATTTTATTTTTGCAGTGGAAGGAAAAAAACAGGAATATCACATAGAATACATTTATGAGGACGAAGATTATTGGAAAATTGAAGTGGAATTAAAAATATATAAAACTTATACAGATAAAAATCCAATTGAAATTAACATTAATATTCCGAAAAAAGGTGAGAACTATAATCCGGATTATATTCCTTCTTACCCAGAATATATTTTAGTCCCTTTTATTCCTAATAATGCTGAAGACTACTTAGATGACTGGAATGAGCCTTCGGGATATTCAGTGGATGGTTTAGAAATAACTCATGAAGATGGTGACATAGAAAGAACATGGGTATATCAAGATAATGGTGTTTTAAGTAGTTATATTATAAAATATGAAGGGGATGTAATTTATCGGTTTAATATAGGATTAAGGTTAATATCTTTTGGTCATTATTTTCTTGGTTTTATGGCAATTGCAGTTATTGGTATTATTATTATTATAATTAGAAAATATCGAGGTGCGAATAAAAGATGAGAAATCGTAGAATTATTCCATACATATTGACAGCAAGTCTAATAATGCTTACGTTATTTACAACGGGTATTTCTGCTAATGCTGCAATCCAAGATTATGATGACATTGGGATTAAGGAAGGAGAACGATATGAATGGACCTTGTCCGATGTGGATGAGGATAAAATTGAAGCTTTAATGGGATTTTATGAAGTGAATATAAGAGATGGAAAGCAGATTATTTATAACATTGAAAAAATTATAGAACACTCTGAGGGTTTTGACGATGATAATTGGACTATTGAATATGAGAGATGGAATACTAATAATGAGGCAGATGACGATGGTTTTGATTCTTATACGGAGATTTATAAGAATTCGTATGTTTTTATGCTCGCTATGGAGGATTTTGGTGATTCTGATGCTGGTGATCCAAATTCGCTTTATTTAATACTTTTATTTATCCCGAAAGATGCTGAGGATTTTCTTAGTGAGGCAGCTAGTTTAAGTAGTTCTTTAAGTTCTAATGGATTAGAAATTACTTATGATCAGTTTAATACTCAAATGATTTTTGAATATGGATCTGATGGAGTGTTAGAAAAAGCTGAAATTAAATACGATGGAGATACATGTTATATATTAGAATTAACATCTTCAGGACCAATTCCCATCAATTGGGCCGCCCTCATTGTTCCAATTATATTTATCGGAATTATATCAGCCGGAATAGCCATTCCTTCAGTACTGCTAATAAAAAAAAGAAAAAAATCCATTTCGACTAAAGTACCTGATGTAAAAAAAGAACAACCAAGTTATCCAATTAAAAATGTAAAAATGGTCGTGTATTGTACCTCTTGTCATGAGACTGACTCAATCACAAGAGATCGATTTTATTATTTTACTTGTCAGAAATGTGGGAAATATTCCTTTAATCTTGGATATTTATGTCGAAAATGCAATTTGGTTTATCCCATTTCTCAGTTAGATTTTATTAATCTTGGAGAACCGGATATTTTACTTTGTTATAAATGTAACAACAAGATGGAATTATTAAAAAAGGAAGAATGAACATTTCTCTTTTTACTTTCTTGAATTGATTTAGGAATGTTGAATTTTACTCAATCCTTTTTTCTTCAAGTATTTTATCAATTTTTGATTTATTCCTACAGGAAGTTAAAAACAAATCCATTAATTGATTGAATGATGACTTTAGCGGAAAAAGAATTTATCAAAAAAAAGAATATTTGGGGAGAACGGAATATGTTAAATTACTATTTAAACTTGGCTCTTGATTTGGAAGTCGCTCAAATCCCAAAAATTATGTTTTTATCTGGGTTATCAAAAAATAGAATATATGGATCGAAAAGATACACAGAATTTAAGAAACACATTTCTTGATGGAAAAAAGGATATGTTTTTAAGTCCAGATTTGAAGTATTACGGAGCTTCCATTCCTAAGAGTCCCATAGCCTCGATTGCATCGTATGTTACATCTAACGAGTATTTAAAGCCCTTTACTTTACTAAATACGAGCATTCTTTTAGATGCTAATTCAATTGCCTCTTTTGTTTTTCCTTCTTTAATTTGAGAAATCGCAATAACAGAAATACCCTCAATATTTGCGCTAACACAAGCTCTTATGATTGGTTTTGCTATTGTTTTATCATCTGGAAACTTTACCATCGCATCAGTATAAGCCTTCCCTATCTCATATGCTAAACAGTACCGAGTATTTTTTTTATATCACCTCCCTCATGTTTTTATCTCTTTGCCAATTAAAAAGCGCGTTCCTTAGAAAAAATTTAAACCAATTGCTACTTATTTGAACCAGAAACTCTCTTGGAAG
>JAEOTJ010000453.1 GCA_016839905.1 Promethearchaeota archaeon
AAAAAACCAAAAAAGGGAAAACTAAAGACTGAGCCCGATAAAGGAGCACCTTTAACAGAAGAAGAAAAGCAAGAATTAGCGAAAACGGAAAAAGAAGTTGGCGTGGAAGAGCAAAAGATAATCTGTATTGTTCATAAAGGTCCCATTATAGGTGCAATGAGTATCTACATTTGTCCAAATTGTAAATCTTTTTATTGCGGTAAATGTGCTTCGGCTTTAAAAGAAAAAGAAGAAAAATGCTGGTTATGTGGAGAAGAATTACAGATCGGTGGGATTAATCAAGAGAAAGCTATATCTGAAAAGGAAATTGAAAAATCGCCTGAACTCGCAAAAAAGATTAAAGATTTAGAAGAATATTTAAGAGAATTAGAGGAGTATTCCATTAGTCTAGAGGAATCATATAACCAAGGAGAAATTTCTCAAGAAGATTTCATAAAATTCTTAAAAGAAACTAGAGAAAAGTATGAGCAAACAGTAAAAAGACTCGAGGAATTAAAAAGATAGGTTTTTTAGGTTTATTTATTAAGAAATTTTAATAAATTAAGGCCATATTTAGTTAAAAGAAAAACTCGTATAGGTGTGAATTTGATAAATCTTAAAGAGGGTTATAAATCTATAGAGATTCTTGCTCCACCTGAATTATAGAGGGAAATAAATGTTATATAATATTGAAAATCTACTTAAAGAACTGAAATTATCAGATAAAGAAAAATAAACCCTAATAAAGGAATTAAAGGAAGAATTTCCTGAAGATGAAATGCTTTTTGAATTACATCTTTTCCGTGTAATTCAATTTTTAAAAAAGCAAGAACTTGATAAATAAATTGTGAAATTCTAATGATTTAGTGGGATTCGTCCTTTTGAGCGAATTAAATCAAACTCACGAAAGGGGTAGGCGCACTATTTCGGCAGCTTTAGCGACTGGTATAAAAGAAGATGAAAATCAAGAATTAGAAAAAATAGAAAACAAAATTGACATAGAAGAGCAAAAATTATTCTATATTGTTCATAAAGTGCCCATTATAGGAGCAATTAACATCTACATTTGTCCGCATTGTAAATTATTTTATTGCGGTAAATGTGCGGCGGTTTTAAAAGAAAAAAGGGAAAAATGTTGGTCATATGAAAAAGATATTAATCTCTAAGTATTTCTATATATTTTAATTTTACTTGAAAATTAATCAATTATCATCGTTTTTGGTAAAATCCAGATAGGAGGGTCTTTTTTTAAACCTAATTTTTTCAATTTTAATAATTTGGTATGATAATTATCAAAAAATTCCTCCCCGAATAAACATATTCCTTCATCAAGACCATCCAATATAGATACAACACCCTTAAAAAACATAGTTTCAAATTCTTCTGGGGTATAGCAGAAAACATCAATTGATTGATTACTCTCAAATTTTTTGTAAATATTGATACCACGATTTATGAATTTCTCTTTAAAGTTTCCAATCACAATTAGATCAATATCACTATAAGGTAAGAAATCACCACGCGCTTGAGAGCCAAATAAAATAGCACATCTAATACCAAAATTGTTTTTAATTTCGTTAATAAAATCTTTTAATTTTTGTATTAACATTTTATTCTTCCGCTTCATTTGTATCAATCTCCTTCTTCTTCAGAGTTTAGTCCACTTTATTCTTTAAATAGATTTAATTTCTTTTTTTACAAAATTTATTATATTTTTAGCTCGTTTTATTGATAATTCTGCTTCTTCTTCTGTATATGCTTCATGTGGTGAAATTCCAGGTAGAGAATCTGGATAACGAGTAGGAATGTAATGTTTATCTAAATGGAGGGCATCATTAATAATTTTGCTTATGTCTTGATTTGTTATTTCTTGGTATTTAAGCAATAATTTACTTATTGAATACCCCCACCCATTCAAATTTCTACAATATAACATAGCTTTTGTTGCTTTTTCTGACGCTTGCTGAGCTTGGAATACAGCAGTATTATATCTTTTATTATTGAATAGAATTTCGGCATTCTCTAAATCCCAATTAGCCTCCTCTAGCCAGAGCTTCGATTCTTCCTTCATTATTCAATAATTATCCAGTTTTTTATAGAATTTAGAACTTCAATATTATATAATTATATAATTATCAAAAATATATTTTTATCCCTTAATTAAAAAGATAGGTCTTTTAGATTTATTTATTAAGAAATTTTAGTAAATTAAAGCCATTTTTCATACTTTATTTTTTCAAGGATGGAAATAATTATATATCATTTCTTCATATTATTATTCAATATAATAACTCCAAAAGATATTGGATTTTGATTGATATTAATGAATTAAAGTTTAGAAAATAATCATTTTTTACATAAATTTAAAAAAAAACATTTATTTGATAAAAAAAAAGATTAGGGGTAAATTGAACAATGACAATGAGGAAAAAATTTAAATATTTCTTAACGATAAGTATTCTCATCATGATATTAGCTTGTAGTGTTCCAAATAAAAAAGTAAAGAAAGATCGTACTAATTATAATACTAATTATAAAAGCTATCAACTTGAACATTCTACTGGTCAAAAAACACTATCTTATTACATTGATTCCTCAGCCTCTTTAATCACTAGATTAAGTGATGACGATAACGATTATAAAGCTGCAGTAAATTTTGATTTAAATTCCGAAGGAGTTGATTGCATTATAACTGGTTTTAGTTATAGATATTTATTAAATTATGTAGAGAATGGTCAAATGGATATTGTCGTTTCACCTGATTACATGGTTGATGGTACTGATCCCCGATCAACAACAGTTGTTTATCACACGTCAGTTCCTATCCAAATGCTATTCCCCGCGTGGAGGGATTTTTATCTTTGGGATGATGTTCATTCTAATCGTCATTATGTGATAGATAGGGATATTTCTCTAGAATTAAAATCCACCACTTCTGTAGGTATCGATCTTCATCGTGAAGAGTATGGTGGTTTTGGTAATGGTCATTCTTATTATACAACTTATCCCTCAACTTCTTGGTCGAATTATAATGATAATGAATTTTTGATTGATCTCCACTACGAACGAGTTGAGACTTTAAGTGTACCAGATGAGGTAACGGGAATTTTAGTTTCTAATTCTGATATGATAGATGCATATAAAATTTATTTAGAAGCAGGAAAAGAGTATAAATTTGATTTAGCAAAAGCAACAGGGACAAATTTTAGAATGAGATTGGTAGAATACAAAAGTGTAACAGACACTACATTAGTTGCCTATGCAGGATCTGGAACTCCATTAATAATTACTTATACACCAGCTACCACTAAAGACTATATATTAATTGTAGAGTCAGAGAGTCCATCAGATGGAGGATCATATAGTTTATTGGTTACAGATATTACAGACCCCCCTCCTGAGGAGGAAGAATTTAAGCTTACATACCCCAATATAAATGATGTATTCGAAAATGCCCCATCTTTTGATATAGAAATAAATGATATTAGTATAGATACTATTTGGTATACTATAGATGGGGGTGTGACGAATATTACATGCGGTACCTCTGGAACGATTGATTCGGGAGAGTGGAGTAGCTTATCAGATGGTTTTGTTACACTTACTTTCTATGGAAATGACACATCAGGTATAATACTCTCTGATAGCATATCCATAATAAAGGATACAACTAACCCAATAATTAATATTACTTCGCCTACAGATAATAAACTGTTTGGTGAAACTGCTCCTTCCTTCAGGATTGATATAACAGAGAAAAATCAGAATACAACGTGGTATACATTTAATGGAAGTGCTGTTAAATACATCATCACATCAAATGGTACGATTGACTCGGATGCATGGGATGATAGTCCAGATGGTCTTATTAACCTTACATTCTACATAAACGATACTCTAGGAAAAAGCGGTTCTGATAGCATATTAATTATAAAAGACACCATTGATCCAATAATAACAATTAATAATCTTTTAACTAACCAAGAATTTGAAGGACCTCCTACTTTTTCACTCACCATAGATGAAGATAATTTAGATTCTATTTGGTATACGGTTGATGGGGGTATAACAAACTATACATGTTCTGCTTCTGATACAATTAATTTAAATGCATGGGAAGCCCTTTCAGAGGGTAAAATAACGATCACATTCTATATCAAAGATACAGCAAATAATGTTAATTCAACAAGCATCCAAATCTATAAAGTATCAACCTCAATTAAAAAGAACGGGGAACCGGACAATTTCATTATAATCATATTAGTGATAATAATTATTATTGGAGCGGTATCCATAGGAGGGGCGCTTGCAGTAAAAAAGAACAAGATAAGTAAGCAGGCTACAATTAAAAAGAAAAAAGGGACTATACAAGATAAATTCTTAAAATGGAATGTTTCAACTTTAAGCAAAGAAGATAATGTCCATTCAAAAACCAATCTTATGGATCCCATTAATAAACCCCCTGAAGTCCAAAAATACATTAAAGAATTAGAAGATTATTTAAAACAATTAGAGAAATATTTTATTAATCTTGAGGAATCATATAAACAGGGAGGAATTACTCAAGAATATTACATTAAATTAATGAAAGAAACTAGAGAAAAATATGAAGAAACGACAAAAAGACTTAAGGATTTAAGAAGCTAATTGTCTTGACCAAGGATTAGTATCTCAAGATCAATATCTTCAATAAATAAATATATTAAAAAAAAAAAATTGCGCCAAATGATATAAAATTTTAAAGGATCGAGGAAAGAAATGCTTTTATTACTGGAGGGAGTTAGAGATTTTAATTTTTTTAAATGCTCAACTCATCAATTTTTTTACAATGATGGATATAATTATATATTACATTTGCATATTATTAGGTGACCTTAATGAAAAAATTATTATAAAATAAAATTTGGATTTTGGTCATAGGTTGGTATTTATTTAGTACTCTAATGAGAATTAAAATAGTATGAAAAAGAATATATTAAATTAAGAAAATTTTCAAAAATAAATAGGAGTTAAGAAAAATGTATAAAAAAAATAAAAGGATTTTATATTTCACGATTTTGAATGTTTTTATTCTAATAATGATGCTCTCCTTCCCTTCAATACAAGAAATAAGGAAGGAAATCAATGAATATAATTATAACGAGGAGTCCGAACATATAATGAATGAACCTACATCATCTGATTATCCTACCTATCAAGCTCGTACTTATGCTTATTCAACATCATCAACTTCTTCGCTTAGTTTTGATCATGAAACTCCCACGGGTATTAATAGGCTTCTTGTCGTCATTTTAGGTTTTAGAGATTCAGGAACCGTTAATTATGTTACTTATGGAGGAACGGATTTAACCTTTGTTAGAAGTGTTTCTAGAGCCAATGCCCGCGTTGAGCTATGGTACCTGATAAATCCCCCCATCGGATCAGCTCAAGTTTATGCCAGTTTTTCAATCGCGGATCCTAGTTATGTCGCAGCGATGTCTTATGAGAAAGTAAATCAATACGATCCATTGGGAGCCCATATAGGAAATACTGGTGATAGCACCACTGCTTCTGTTAGTATTACAACGACAACACCTGAGTCCATAATTATTGGAGGGGCGACATTCAGAGATGGGGGTGATACTTATCCATGTTCTCCGGGTAGTGGTGTAAATGAACGATATGATTTTAATACAGGTGGAATGAGTTCTGATATTACTTGTTGGGGGGGCGATAGATATGCAGAAACAACACAACAATATACTTTTAGTACGACGGGGAGTGATAATGAGGAGTGGGCGATTGTTGCAGCGGAATTTAAATTCCATGATATCACACACCCCACTTATTCGAATCTAATTGAAAGTGCGGATCCATTAGAATTGGGTAATACAGAAGTAATTTCAATTGATGTCCATGATGATTCTGGAATTAACCAAGTAAAAATTGAATTTGAAGGCTCTAACCATTCGATGACAAATACTGGTGGAGATACTTGGGAATATGACGCTTGGACACCCTCAAGTCCGGGCACTTATCCCTATACGATATGGATGGAAGATAATAATAACAATTGGAATTCCACTAGCGGTTCAATCCAAGTAATTTTAATGAATGTATCCATAATTTCACCAATTCAAGAGCAAGTGTGTACTAAAACCGCTCCTAGCTATAATGTCAGACTGAATGTTGCAAATCTTGATACCATGTGGTACAGCTTGGATAATGGGATTACAAACATCACTTTTACGACAAATGGAACCATAAATCAAGCGGAATGGGATAAACATGGAAATGGAGATGTTACAATTAAATTTTATGCAAACGATTCCTTAGGAGAGGTTTATATTAATGTCAGGACTGTTTTAAAAGACATTGTAGGACCAACATTTTCAAATATAGTAGAAAGCGATAATCCATTATTATTGGGAAATACTGAAACAATAACAATTAATGTCACTGATCCTTCCGGGGTTAACCAAGTAAAAATTGAATTTGAAGGTTCTAATCATTCGATGATAAATACTGGTGGAGATACTTGGGAATATGACTCTTGGACGCCCTCTACAACAGGTAATAAACCCTATACAATATGGATGGAAGATAATGACAATTTCTGGAGTCATACCGGTGGTTTAATCCAAGTAATTGATGTACTTTATCCATTATTTCAATCTTATTCCTCAGGTTACTCATCAGATCCTTCTACTTCGCTTAATTTTCAGCATTCAACTCCCAACGGAAATAATAGACTTCTTGTCGTCATTGTAGGTCTTGAGGGAGATAATACTGTTACTTCTGTTTCTTATGGTGGA
>JAEOTJ010000454.1 GCA_016839905.1 Promethearchaeota archaeon
ATATATTATAAACAGATTAATGCTAAATTGAGTGAATTAAAGTGGATGATGAACTTGAATCCAAGTTTGATGTTGAATATTTATCAACCTCTGGAGTTTTTAAGACCCCATTTACCTTAATAATTCTAGTTCAATTATTTTGGGGAGGAATAATTATAATTGTTGCGAATTTTTGGTTTATAAATTCACTTTATTTTCTTCTGACAGGAAATGAATTTTACGCCTTTAATATACAAGCAGAATGGTATTTTTGGTTGTTAGTACCGTTAAATATTTATGGGAATTTATTTTTGTTTACTTTTTCGATTATACTTATTTCTGGAGGGATTTTTAGAATTTTAAATAAACTACATCCCCCTCGGGAGGGGGTATTTGAAAGAGGGAGCAAAGATTGGAAATATATGCATCGTAGATTCTGGACTGCGTATTTTCCAATTTGGTTAGCAAGGGCGTTACCTTTACCTTGGATGGATATCATATGCTATCGAATATTTGGGGTTCATATAGGAAAAAACGTGGTTGCATATGAAGGTTATATAGATCCTGAATTTGTAGAAATAGGAGATTTTACAATGACCTCTCTTAATATCTGTATCTTTTCACATTTAATTTACCATGATAAAGTTATTATTAAAAAAGTAAAGATAGGAGAAGCTTGTGTAGTGGGCCCTCAGACTATTGTTTCTCCTGGAACAATTATGCACGATGGGGCTGTTTTAGGGGCAAACAGTTATACCTGGATCGGTCAAGAGTTAGAAGGGGATTTAATTCATGTCGGTATCCCTGTTAGCATGAATTTTCCTGTACAGACATTAGAGGAATCTGTGGAAAAAGCTGAAACAATTATTAAAAAGGATAGCGTTTTAGGAAATGGGGAGGAGGTTAAGTAAATGTTTCAGCCAGCAAGTTTAAAGGGAGATTCACCAACCCCCGTCGATGAAAGACTTCGCAACAGATATATATTTCTCTATATTATAATTATCATTCTTAGTTTTGTACCTTGCTCGTTATTTGAATATTGGTATTTCATAAACTTTTGGAGAGCAGATTATTATTGGTTATTTTTCCTTCTTCTTCCATTTAATATTCTAATATTAATATATTTACTCCAAATCAGTTCTATTATATTTTCATTACTATTTTTATCAATAGTTAAACTATTACATAAACCAAAAGAGGGAATTTTTAAACGAGATATTAGAGATAAAGATTATTTGTATTGGAATTTAAGGAATCTTATAAAAAAATGGCCATTATTTATCCTTGGTTCAAATCCCTTTCCATGGTTTAAAAATAGGTTTGTTTTAAGATTCTTTGGTGTAAAAATTGGGAAAAAATCAATATGTGATAATTGTTGGATCTCTTCAGAATTCGTTTCCATTGGGAAAAATGTTATAATAGGAATGAACAGTGCTATTCTAAGTTTTGGAATAGAACAGGATTCATTTTTCATTAAGAATATCATAATAGATGATAATGTTTTAATCGGAGCAAAATGTGTTCTTTTACCCGGCACGATTATGAGAAAAGGATCTAAATTATCTGCTCATTCATATACAAATGTTGAAGATATTTTGGAAGAAGATTCAGTTTATATGGGACATCCAGCTAAAATAAAAAAACTATAATTGAATCATGATTGTGAAAGAAAATATTAAAACTAATGGAAATAGCAATCACAATAAAAGAATCGTTATTATATCAGACACACATATTATTCCTACAGGAGGAAGTTATAATGAAAAAGCATTTTGTAAAGGAATGGATAAAATTAATAAGATTAAAGATGTTACACTTTTCCTTCATTTAGGAGATCTAACTCAAACAGGTACATTACTAGAATATGAATATGTCCTTGATAATATGGAGAGATTTCAACCTATTTCTAAAGCACCCTTATTTTACCTTATAGGTAATCATGATGCTTTAAACGTTGGTTACTTATTGTTTGAGGAATTTATAAGTGACAGGCATTTTGAATTCGAAGATGAGAGTTTATATGTAATCGGAATTGACTCTACAAAACCAGATCTACCTGGAGGTATTATTCATCATAATACAATCGAAGCAGTTAAGAAGAGACTTAAAAGACCTGAAAGAAAAGATAAGTTAAAAATAGTATGTTTTCATCATCAACTTATTCCTATTCCTAATACTGGTAAAGAGCGCTCTGCTATTGATGACTCTGGAGATATGCTCCAAATGTTACTTGATAATCGTGCTGATTTAGTATTAAACGGTCATAGGCATATATCCAATTTATACAGAATAAGCGACATTAACAAAGATCTCTTTATATTTAATTCTGGTACATTTTCATGCAACAAAACAAGATATCGCGAATTGTTTACATATTCTGTTATTGATATTGTGAATAATAATCTGAATTTTAAGGTCTTTCCTATTTTAGAACAAACTTCTACACGGGAGATAAATCGAAAAATTAATTTTTATTCACCTCGAAATTTTAGTCAAGGGGAGAAACCTTATTGTAAATTTATCCAAGTGTCAAATTCTTTAATTGAAGAGCAGTCTGGGGAGAGTTCTACGAATTTTGATAAGGCAATAGATCAAATAAACAGCATTTCAGATGTAGATCTAGTTGTTCATGTTGGAAATCTTACTAGAAATAGTTATAAAGAAGAATTTAAAATTGCTAAAGAAAAATTAAATCAATTAAAATATCCGTATTTAGTTGTTCCAGGTTATACTGATTCACACCCCGAAGCTTGGAAGTACTGGAATCATTACATAGGTGATTTAGATCCACTTTATGAAAACTACAAGATTTATTTTAAAGGGATTAACTCTACAACTCGAGATTCAAAAACAGGATTTATCGGGAGAAAAAAATTGCATAAATTTCTGGAAAAAGTCTTGAATTTTAGTCATAAAAAGATTTTTGGAGTGTGTTGTTTTCATAGTTTAATTCCTACTCCATCAAGCGTTTGGAGAACTGAATTAATTGATAGTGGGGATGCGCTTTCTCAATTTGCACGCTCACAAATAGATCTTGTTCTAAATAGCACACCAAGCGTATCTTTTAATCTAAAAGTTGATAATACTGTTTTTTGTAGTGGGGGAGATATTAGGGGAAAACATTTTGAATTAAAATTGATTGAAATTAATATATTCAGAGATGGATTATTAATAATTATTGAGCATAATTTAGATACTGGATTTAAGA
>JAEOTJ010000455.1 GCA_016839905.1 Promethearchaeota archaeon
TATTTTGTTAAAAATCTTTAACTAGTTTAAAATTCTAATGCTTTTTATTTTTATTATCTTGAATAATGGAATAATAATAATTGAACTTTTCACTATTCTCATAAGAGTTCTTATACCTTAGTTTCTTCGTCTAATTTCTTGGATATTAGTTCAATTGATTTTTTTCTATAATGGTAATATAAACCTAATCCAAAGCAGAGAACTAATAGTCCTATGAAGGGAATCCAAAAGATATCCAAGAATACATTCATTTCACTTGCCTGATACGCGCCAGAACTACCACTAGCTATATAAAGTAAAAGGGCGTTAAATGCTAATACTGCTGTAAATTCCATAATCCCTGCATAAAACAAATAAATTCCTATCTTTAACCTGCTGTAGATTAAATCACTCATTTCATCTGATTCAAAAATATAAGGCTTAATTTTATCATAGAATAAGATTTCTTCTTGAACACCTTTTACATATGATATTATTGATATTAAAAATATAATGAATAAAATAAAACACACGTTTGTAGCTATTTCTCCTACCTTATTACCCTCTTCAAGTCGAAATGACATTAGGATTTCATCATCATAATAAAAAGAAAATTGTAATAAAACACCTAAATATGAATAACTGCTCGAGAGTACTATTTCTGAGAGGTTACCATCAGCTTCAAAATTTAGATCAATACTATGCCCTTGAGTTACTACTTCTACCTCAATATCTTCGTCATCATAATAATCTTGAATTTCCTGTGCTGCTTCTGCAAAATTCACCTCACGTGCTATAAAAAGATCTCCAAAAATTAATAATGTACTATAAACATCCTTATCGTATTTAAAAACTATGAAATCTAAATCTATATCTGGCTCACTAGAGAAAGAATATTTGGTTTCTAATTCGGTACCTTCTACATCTTTCAAGTCTCTATCTCGATAGACATCATGTAAATCATATTCATCTTCCTCTTTAATGTCTTTTACTACAACTTCAATAGTCGCATCTCTACGAGAAGGAAATAAGGATGATGCATCAAATGCAGTGGCATTATTATATTTTTCAAAGGTTTTATTGTCAAAGGAATAATTCCAAGTGAATTCATCCCCTTCTTGAATCCCTACATAACTAAAAGGAACATAATAAAAAACAAGAATTGGGATTATTAAAAAGAACCCAATAAGACCAGCTATTAAAAGTCCATTCTTTCGTGGTTTTTCTGTTATCTGTTTCTTAGTAATTAAGTCCTGCTTCTTAGAAATGAAGACATTATAACATTGCGAACAAAAATTATTATAGACATTATATTGTCTCTCATCAATAGGTTCACCACATTTTTTACATCGGAACATATAATTTTACATTTTTATTAATTTTTTAATTTTTCTTACTTTAACTTACTTTTAATCTCATTGCCCTAGAGGGAGGCTCTTCTGAAAACTTAAAATTTCGTATTACGACGAATTATCACGATTTTTTAAATGGATTAAGAGTATAGATATTGATAAACTTGCTGAAAAATAGTTATAAGCCCGATAGTTGAGTTTCCTAAAGGGAACTCGATATACTAATATTCTATTATGATTTGGGAAGAGTCTTATTTCATTGATTTCTGTTTATAGACTTAAAAAATTAAACAAAAAAGGAGATATAGATAAAACTTTTATTATTAAGGAATAATATCTAATTGTAATAACGAGAAATACAAATATAATTCAATAAATTAAATAATTATAAGAATTAAATTAAAAAAAAAAATACTAATACTGAAGTGTTTTCAATATAAATTTTACCAGTATTCAAGCTATAAGGTGGTTTATCTGGCAATTTTGGAGGTTGGGATTAATTTAGGTAATCGAAATATAGTAGAAATAAAATATTATACTTCTTCAGAAGTCTTGGATCCAAATCTCAGAGCAGGCTTCCTTTCAGCATTAGAAAGTTTCACTACTGAAGTATTTGGAGATGACATCAATGTAGTCAGTTTGGCCTCTTTTAAATTGGTATGTTTTTGTGAAATGATTCAATTATCAGGAACTACAAAGGATAATACACAAGCTCTTTTATCTTATGCCATTATTGAGAAAAAAACAGATACAATCTTAATTAAAAAATTATTACAACAGATTAATGAATATTTTTTAAATCGATTTTCACTTCATGATATTTTCTCAAAAAAAAAGAAGTATTTTAAGAAGTTCTATGGACGCATTGATGAGTTACTGGGCGATATGAAACTAAAAACAGAAGACCGATTTAAATCTATATTTTAAATTAAATTTTTCTTTAAAATGTCGTCTAATATAGGTCCAGAAGCTCAGGCAGCTTATGAAAAATACCTTGATTCTAAATCAATTGACGAAAAAATTAAGAAATTAGAGGAATTTCTCTCTTTAGTCCCTAAACATAAGGCTACTGAGAAAATTGTTGCCTTAAATCGATCCAGACTAGCTAAATTAAAGCGCGAAAAGGAAGCACATAAACAGCGATTAAAAAGCGCTGGAAAAAAAACTAGTCCTTTTTCAATTAAGAGAGAAGGTTTACAAATCATTTTGATCAGCGACCATCATACTCCAGGGGCGGGTAAAACTTCTCTTTTAAATTATTTAACAGGAGCGGCAAAGGATAAAATTGGTAGATTCACACCAATTCCAAAAATAGGTGTCTATAAATATAAAAAGATAAGATTTCAAATAGTTGAAATGCCTGCAATAATGGAAGGTGCATCAACAGGTATTGGAAATGGAAAAGAGATCCTTTCACTTGTCCGTTCTTGTGATCTATTATGTCTAATAGTTGATTTATCAAGAAACATAAAAGAGCAAATGGATATATTACTATCGGAATTAGATAAAGCAGATATTAGGATTAATACTCCTCCCCCTCCTATAACAATTGAAAAAACAGGTGCTAACAAAATACAAGTCTTCTATCTTACAAGAGAGGCCAAGGAAATTAAGGATCTTGATAACTTTACGGATAAAATAAAGTTTGTAGTTCAAGAAAACGGTATCCGTAATGGAATTGTTAAAATTTATGGAAAAATCATCCTTGATCAAATAGTAGATACATTAACAACAGCAATAGTCTATAAACCAGCGATAATTATTGGAACTAAGGGAGATCTATCTCATACTGAAGAAGTTTTTAATAAAGAGTTAGTGGAAGAATATTCTAAAATGTTTCCTTTGATTATTGGCTCAAGTGTTAAAAAAAGAACTTTTCCTGACGATTTTGGGGATAAAATCTTAGAATTTTTAAATAAAATCAAGATCTACACCATGAATAGCGGAAGAGTATCAGAGAAACCTTTAATAATAGAAAAAAATTCTATAGTCAAAGATATTTCTTTAAAAATTCATAGAAGTTTTTATGAATTGTTTGATTATGCTGTTATTATAAGAGAAGGAACAAAACAAACACGTAAAAGAGTTGGATTGGATTATAAATTGAAAGATAATGATATTATTGAAATTCATGTGTCTTAAATCTTGAAGATCATCATTAATATTATATTAGTTTTTCAATATAATCTTCAATGTTGTCACTCATCTTTAATATATCAGATATGGCTTCACTAAGTGCATGTTCTTCAGTTTCATCTTTGTTTATTAATAGATTTGCTAATTCACGATATTTCCCATATTCTTTTTCAGGAGCGATTAATTTTAATTTACTACTAAACGAGTATAGACTCAAATAAACGTCTTTATAATCTCCATCTTTTAGGCGTCTGTCGCCAAGACCATCCACAGCGGAAGAAAGAGTTTCTTTAATTCTCTCCAAAAAATACTTTAATTTAAGTTTTATATCTATAATTTTATCCTTTAATAGTTTAACATTTTTTTGATATTTAATAAAACCTGAATCATCTTTTAATTGCTCTGATAGCTCCAATATTTTTTCAGTAATAGATTGTTTTCTAAAAATATTGGTAGTTTTTCCTAATCGAGAAATTAAAAACTCTCTTTCTTTCCTTAATGATTCTTTAGCCTGTTCTGATAGCTCTCCCTTATGTGCCCAAATTGATTTTAGAACGTTCTCAGCATTTTCAATTAAGGAAGAACCATTTATTAACTTCTTTTGTGATAGCATTAATTCAGAGAGAGGTTGATCTAATGTTTGAAACACATGTCTATTTCCATTCCATTCAAGAAATATTTGTTGATGTTTCATTAGAATTTTAATAATTTTAGGAATTAATTTATTTACCGTTTTTTGATCATCTTTATCAGCAATTAGGACTAAATCTGCTTGAATTGCTAATATTGCAGAGATCATTACAGTATAATCACCCATTTCAATATTTTTCAGTTCTGTCGATCCTCCAAGAACCAACTC
The DNA here is from genome assembly GCA_016839905.1 of Promethearchaeota archaeon. The sequence goes on from JAEOTJ010000455.1 coordinate 4,327, forward strand.
TGAGACAAAAGATTTTATTGCTGAAAAAAACGAACTAAAGAGCTCCATTTTTCCTGAACTAATATCTTGGAAATTCTTATCATATATTAATAAACCAGATTGCGACTGATAAATAAATAATGTATATAACAAGTTAATAGAGCTCCTTTAATTAAGTTCTATATCTTTTTAAAACTGAATATATTTTACTGAAAAAAGTTAATAATTATTTAAATTTTTAATGCTAATATAAACTTACGATATCATTTGCGACATAATAAAAAAAAATATCATATTTAATTCTTTATATAATAAAAAAAAATCTAAATATTTCTAATCCTATCTATTTTATTTGGTATTTTTGAAATTTCTTTTTGATATTTTTCATCTAAATTTGAAATACTTTCTGAAATGTTCTTAACACTTTCAAGTGAATAGATTAAATTCTCAAGATAACTAATTAAATCACCTTTAAATATAATTATTTTATATTCTCTTTCTAAAAAATCAGAGATTTCTTTCACAGAAAATTTGTCTTCTATTCTTAAAGAAAAAATTTTCCTTTCAAGATTTAATCTACCACATTCACAATAGGGATTATCCTTACATTTACAATTAAAAATCTCCTCAACCCATTTAGTAATAAAACCTAAAAATTCGTCAGAAAATGTTTTTCTTTTTTTAACATATTCTGCATTCATTAACCTTAAAACCGAACTACTGAAGAAATTGTTAGAAAAATATCTCATATTAACATTCTTGGCTAAATCTGCTACGATCTTTTTTGATAAATATACATTTCTAATTGACTTAAGGTCAAGGGCAATATCAATAATTGATTTTTCCTTATTCTTTATAACTTCAATGATTTCTAAACATTGTTCGATTGTTAGAAATGATTTCGTGATTGCTTGACCCAAGCGTGTTGGTTTATGAAGAAAATTCTCTTTTTTTCGGATTAAATTCAATGCAATTAATTTCTTTAGAAATATTTTCAACTCATAATTATTATTGATTAAATAAGTGTAAAAATTATATATCTGCTCTTCTTTAATCCCTTCATTATACATTGTAACATATGCGAGTAATTCCGTGAGTGATTTGTCTTCACTGGGAGTTAATTCAAAGTCCTTTATTTTACCATTTAACAGTTTTATCGCAATGTTTTCTTCTGTTAATTTCATTTTAGGTGAGTATTTCTTTCCGGGCTCAACAAGCAAGTATGTCGAACCTAATTCATGTTTTCTTAATCTCCCTGCCCTACCCAACATTTGTTCGAATTCTGCAACAGTTAACCAGTTAATCCCCATCGCTAAAGATTCAAAAATCACCTGTTGAGCAGGTAAATCAACTCCTGCTGCTAGTGCTGCCGTAGCAACTACTCCAGCAATTTCTTGTTTTTGAAATTTGTGTTCAATAACTTTTCTCTCTTCACTCGTTAAGCCCGAATGATATGAAGATACAAGAATCCCTTTATTCTTTAAATTAGATGTTAGAGCTTCACATTTTTTCCGCGTATTAGTAAAAATTATAGATTGCCCTTTGAATCCATATTGTGATTTCTTGGAATAGGCAGCTCGTACTAATTTTAAGATATATTTTTCTTTCTGAATTTCATTTAAGCATAAAAGTAAGTGTCGCTCGATGGGAACAGGTCTGTTATTATACTGAATTAGTTTGCAATTAAGTTTATCTGCCAATAATAATGGTTCTCCAATTGTTGCACTTAAGTATAAGTATTGTGCCCTATGAAGCACTTTCAAGCGTGCTATAAAACCATCTAGTAGAAAGCCTCGGTCATTATCAATTAAAACCTGAATCTCATCAATAATAATTGTTCCGATTTTGCCTAACACTTCCTTTTTACCACTTCTCAAAATATAATCTATTGCTTCATAAGTTGCAATAATAATATCCGCATCAATTAAATCTTCCAAATTATTACTTTCTGTTTTCTCTAGTAATGATTCTCCTACTTTCTCAATTATCTTTAATTTAAGCATTTTATATTTTTTTTTAAATTCCTCAGTCCTAATATTGGCTAAGGCTACAATTGGTACTAAATACAACATCTTTGCATTTTTTTCATTTAAAACTCTAGAAACTCCAGCTAATTCTCCTACTAGTGTTTTACCACCTGATGTAGGGGCCATTATTAACTGATTTATACGCTCTGATAGTAATCCTTTTTCAACGGATATTGCTTGAATTGGTAATAATTTTGAGAGATTCGATTTTTTTAATAAATCCTTGAAAGATATTGGAATATCTAGATCATCAATTTTACAGTTTAGGTATTTCTTACTTACGGGAATTTTTTTTTCTACATCATAAATCGTTAATTCTTTTGCTCCAATTGGATTAAATTCAGGTTTAAATACATAAAGAACCTTTTTTAAGTTTTTAAATTTTAAAATCAAGTGTCTAAAAAAATCTTTTATTTTTAGACTTATTTTATCCCCAGAGAATAATCCCGATGACTTAATTTCTCTTAGAATAATCTCTAATGCACATTCATGGCAAATTTTTTGATTATTAAAAGAAATAATTTGAAAATTTTTATCTAATAAAGAAAATTTATTTTTATCTATACACAACTTACAAAAAGTTAATCTTTTTATATTTTCTTTATTGTATTGTAAATTATTTAGCATCTTAGTTATAGCCTCATAATCTACATCAGGAGTTTGATTTGAAAAGGCGATAAACTTATTCTCCTCAGCAAATAAGAAATCTCTGAAAAGACGAGGATTAATAGGTGTTAGAGTATTATCTTTCTGATATTTTTGGAACGTTAAAGGACGCATTTTATTTTTTATATCTATACCAAAAAGAAGATTACCTCTAAAAAATGGAGTATTAATATATGAAAAAGAAAAACCTTTTTTTTTAAAAGATTTCAAATAAAAAAAATTGATATTGTACAAATACTCTTTTTTACTTTCGTGATCTTTATCGATAACGATAAAATAATTTCTCCGAGAAATAGTCAAAGAAAGAACACTTAATAATTAATTAAAAAACATTAAAATAATAAATAAGAATTATAATTGGTTAAAAACCAAAAATCTTTTTTATTCTATTATAAATCTCTTTAATTTGCTGGAGCTTTACTTCATCTCCCGTGTCTAAATAATGCTCAATCCACTGAACAAGTCCCCCCTGTTAAATTGGGAATAGCGTTCAGCCATACCCTTTAATCCAGTCGAGGAAATATTGTGCGGATTGTCTATCTGCTTCTGACATTTTATTCCATCTTAACTTTTTTTTTTTTAATTTCTATAATATTCTATCTTAAATTTTATTTATTAAATTTTATTTGTAAACTTATAATTTCTAACCTTATATTTTTAAAAAAAAAAAGAATATAGATTGATTTAAATGCCAGATGTACATATAAAAACACCTAATTTTGATGATATTTTCGAAAAGTGGAAAAATTCTACAATTAGAAAGCAAAAAAAAAAAATGGAAAAAGAATTTGGTACAAAAGGCTCCGTTTTTTCCTCAAAAACAATTTCAGCAGCTGAAACCGTAAGAGATACAATGAAAGAAGCTGCAATATATTTCGCAATTGAAAAAAGAATCGCCCCAATAAAAGGAAAGGAGCAAGGAGATCTTATAATTGCACCTCGACTTCCAAGAGAAACATTCTATTCCTTTAAGGGAGGAAAGGTTAATAAGGATAATTGGAGGGGAAAAGATAAAGTTCCTAATTTTGAAAGCATCAGAGGCGTTCAATGTAAAACTTGTAAGGGCAAGGGATATATTGAGAATCGTTGTAAAATATGTAAAGGTAAGGGGAAAATTGACAATAATATGATTGTCTTGATGGGAGAAAACCAAGATAAAGAAAAAAAGATCTTTAGTTACACTTGTGGTGAATGTTTTGGCACAGGAAATTTAGAAGAAAGATGTAAGGAATGTGGGGGTCATAAGAACCTATATACTTTTGATTTACTTCCAGTACCTTTCAAGACTGTTATAACAGGAGATCCCGTGCTTCATAGTAGTGGAGGGAGTAAATATGAAAAAGAGATGGCACAAGATCTTCATAAACTCATAAAAGATGTAGAAGGAATAAGATTTAGTGATTTTAAAACTCTAGAACAAAAGGCAGAGGCTTTTTTAGGATATTGGAATAAGGAAATTAAAAAAACCATAAGTTTGGCAAGATCTGATTATGCTAAGACAGAAAAAAATCCTAATTTGCATATTTCCACTGAAATTTATCTCTTTCCCATGATTCAAATGTTTTGTGAGACAAAAAGAGGTACATCATTTGATATCTTTTCAATAGGTTCAGCAAATAAATTCATTACATATTCTAACTTTTAAAAAATCTTATATAATTTTTCTATTTTATTTTATATAAAGAATTCTTGATTTATTTCATAATTAGTCTTTATTTTAAAAATCTCTTAAGGTAAAATGAGTATTAAGAAATCTCTTAAAAATTTAAAAAACCTTTTCCGCCCAGATAAAAATGAGAATTTATTAATTCTTGAGGTAATAATTATAGGTTCTTTAATATATTATAGTCTTTTTTTTACATTTCCAAAAAATGATATAATAAATCTCATCATAACTGGATTATTAATTATCTATATCTTCTTAATTTTTACATATTATCTAATTGAAAAAGATAAAATATTTGATTATGGTTTTCAAAATCAATTTTATATTTTTTCTCAAAAAATGTTTAGTATTTTTTTAGGTGTCCTTTTATGTCCAATTTATCTTTTATATAATTCAAAGGAACTAATTAATCTCTTAATTTGTTCAATTCCACTTATTTCCTTTATAATAATAGAATTATTTCAAAGGATTTCTTCACATCAGATTGAAAAATTTCTTAAAAAATATATTATAAAAGCTGAAATTTGGAATGAATTGGATATTCAAACTAAAAAAGATTTTAAACAAGCCGAAGCTAACATGAGAGCTGAAAATATTCCAAATGCTATAATAAATTTAAGTAAAGGTTTAGAAAGAGAATTGAAATTAACAATTTTCCAACCTTTTAAATTAGTTATTAAGGAGCAAAAAAATAAGGGAGATTATTTTAAATTATTAACACCTTTTGCATCACATGGTTCAGATCCTCGAGAAAGAACCTATCAGAATTTTAAAAACTATTTAGAGAATAAACGACATTTAACTCTAGGAAATATTCCTTTCTTTCTATTAAATTTAACAGATAAGAAAATAGGAAGGAATACTGTACTTTTTACAAAATTCTCTCAATATCTAAAAACTAAATTTAAAGATAAATATTCAAATATTATCGAAATTTCAAAAACCCTTTTTAATCACGACTTTTTCAGCATTCCTGGTATTAAAATTTCAGATTTAAGGAATGAAGCAGCGCATCCACAGAAAAAAATTGATGAGAATGGAACTTTTATTACTGATAGAAGTAATGAAATACTTTCAATTGACAATTATATTTCGTTGTTAAAGGTACTTTCTGTAAAACCAAATTTATTAGAATTAGTGATTGATTTAAAAAAAGAAATAAAATAAAAAAAAATTTTATCTTTCAATTTGAAAATTTACTCTTATTCTTACTCGATAAATGAGTTTATCAATATCTTCTTTTACTTTTACATCTGTTTGAAGGATTTCAATATTTCGTATCCCTCGTAGAGTTTTTTTAGCTACATTATATCCCTGCTTCACAGCATCTCCCCAATCCTTTTCAGATGTAGCGACTAATTCTATACTTTTATAACCAGCCATTTTTTTTTCATTTTTTTTTGAAATTTTTAATAAATATAGTTGTTATCGTTTAATTTTAAGTATTACCAATCTAAATTAAAAAAAAAAAATTAACCAGTTCGCTTTATTATGTGATAACCAAATTGGGTTTTTACGGGTTTGGATAATTCTCCAATTTGTAATTTAGTACAAGCATTCCAGAATTCAGATACCATTTTTCCCTTAGGGAATTCTCCAAGACTTCCTCCCTTATTCTTACTTGGGCATTCCGAGAATTGTCTAGCTAATTTTTGAAAGTTATCACCAGCTTGTAAATCCTCAAATATCTCCTGAGCTTTACTTAATTTATTCACTAAAATATGACTTGCCTTAATCTTCCCTCCACGAATGGGAGCACCACCTTTTGCTCCCTGACCAATACCTTTTCCTTTTTTTTGTTGAAATCCTTTTCCATACTGTTTTTTTCCCATAATATATGTTTATCATATATTAGTAAGTATTTTAATTCTTTTAAAATAAGATTTTAAGTTAAATAATTCTAAATATATATTCCATGCATTCAAGGATAAATTGAGTTAAAAAAAATAAAAGAAAAATCTAAAAGTTATTGTACATGATTATGATTAATAATAATGATTATAACTTTAATTGAAAGGATTTATTAAAAAAACATGGTAAAGGAAGTAGAAAATTTATGCCAGATTTTAATGAAGGACAAGAAAAATTAATGGATCGGATACAAAGCACTTGGTTAATTAAAAAAGGCTTTCCTCACATGCAAGAAAGTGGGGTTATCATGGATGTTACGAATGTTGAGCAAGCTCAAATAGCAGAGGAGGCAGGAGCTGTCGCAGTAATGCTATTGGATAAATTACCTTATGATATTAGAAAGAGTGGTGGCATTGCGCGAACTGCTTCTTTAAAACTATATGATGAAATAAGGGCACATATTTCCATCCCAATAATGATGAAATGTCGAATTGGACATGTGGGAGAAGCTCGCATTTTAGAAGCAGCTGGAGTTGATACAATTGACGAAAGCGAGGTGCTTACTCCTGCAGACTCGGAACATCACATATGGAAACATGATTTTAAAGTACCTTTTGTTTGTGGCTGTACAGATTTAGGAAGTTCATTAAGGCGAATAGAAGAGGGTGCAAGCATGCTTCGTTCTAAAGGAGAACCCGGAACGGGTAATGTTAAACATGCAGTCGTACATTTCAATAAGATTAAGGAAGAATTAAGATTAATAATAGCATCAAAAGATAATCCTCAAGAATTATTAAAATATGCGAGAGAATTCAAGGTTGGTTATGATATTGTTCAATTAACTGCTAATATGGGCAGACTTCCAATAACTATTTTTGCTGCTGGGGGAATCTCCACGCCCGCAGATGCTGCATTCATGATGAGTTTAGGGTGTGATGGAATATTTGTAGGTTCTGGAGTATTTAAATCAGAAGATCCTAAATCTCGTGCAGAATCCATAGTCTTAGCGACTAGTTTTTGGGATGATCCAGAGACCGTATTAAAAGCTCAAAAACAAGTCTCAGAAAAGAAAGCTATGGGTGGAATTGATTTAGATATGGAACCAGAAAGTGAACGTTGGGAAGTAAGGGGTTCTAATTTATAATGGTAACAATTGGAATTCTTAGTTTGCAGGGAGACATAAGGTTCCATGAATCAATACTGGATAAATTGTTTGTTATGTGTAATATTAATAAGGGAAAGATCAAAAAAATTAAAAAACCAGAAGATATTAATGGAATCGACGGGTTAATCATTCCTGGTGGAGAGTCTACGGTTATTGGAGCGCTTGCTAAAAAGGTTGGATTATTTGAGATCTTGAAAGAAAAAATACAAAATGGGTTGCCTACATTAGGTTCATGTGCGGGACTCATCTTTTTGGCTAAAGAAGTCTATGATAAAACAGTAGGAAAAAAACATCAACCCATCTTAGGCGTTTTAAATATAGTCAGTGAACGAAATTCATTTGGAACGCAAAAGCAAAGTTTTGAAGCTGATTTAAGTATTCCTATATTGGGAGAAAAACCATTTAAGGGTATATTTATAAGGGCTCCTACAATAAAAAGCACTGGGGCAGATGTAGAAATTCTATCAAAATTTGACGAAAAAATTGTAGCCATTAAACAAAATAATATTATTGGTATATCGTTTCATCCAGAATTAACCGAGGATCTTAGAATTCATAAATTTTTCTTAGATCTCATTTTAAAATAACTTTTAAAATGATAAATTATTACATTTTATCATCAAATGTAAAAAAGAATTGATGAATTATGCTTCTATTTATCATTATATTTAGTATTTTAGGGAGTATTGGTGCAATACTCGCAGCTGCTGCTTTTGTCTTTTTAGGAGAAAAATACCAAGAGGCTCTTATTCCAATGCTTGTAGCTTTTGCAACTGGTGTTTTACTTGCTGTAGCATTTTTAGGTCTAATACCTGAAGCCATTGAAGCAGTAGAAGAACCCCATCTTATTATGCCTTATATTTTAGGAGGGATTTTATTCTTTTTCTTTATGGAAAAAATAGTTATTTGGAGGAATTGTAGAGATAAAGAATGTGAGGTGCACTCACATGCTTCTGGACCACTTATTCTAATTGGTGATTCTTTACATAATCTTACAGATGGATTAGTTATTGCTTCAGCTTTTCTAATAAATTTTAGTCTTGGAATTGTTGCTGGATTAACAATTTTGGTTCATGAACTTGCTCATGAAACTGGAGACTTTGGAGTACTTTTACATTCGGGTTACTCAAAAAAGAAAGCTCTATCTTACAATATTGTAACCAGCGCGACTACAATCCCTGCAGCAATTATCGGTTACTTTATTTTGGGATCTATATTATGGACCGTGCCCTTTTTACTAGCTTTAGCTGCCGCTAGTTTTATATATATTGCCTTATCAGATTTAACTCCTGATTTACATCAACATACTGATTTAAAATATAGTATACGCCAATTAATAATGATCTTTTTTGGAATTTTATTGATGGTTTGGATATTATCATTCGGTGGGCATTCCCATTAAACTAATTAAAGTTTCATAATAGGTCTTTTGACAGATAGGCTGCTACTATTTCTCCATAAAAATAATGATGGCTGCTCATATTTGATTTTTCATCATGAATTATTCGACATTCATAACTTAATAAACAATCTTTAATGGTTGGTACTTTGATCTCCTTTCCAGGAATAATATCTAAATTTGCTTTTTTAAATTTATCTATATCTCTCCCAGAATAAGAACCTGCTATACTTACCGCATAATAAGTTGTATCTGAGGGGATATTTATAGTAAATTCACTTACTCCCTCAGTAAGTAAAGTATAAGTATGTCGACTATAAGCCACTTGAGCTCTAATAACCGGTGACTCATCCCGGGTATAGAGTTTCTTCCAATCTAATGCCATAACATTGAGCTTTCCATTTTTATCCATAGAAACCATTAACGCAGTATTTCTTTGGAAATGTTCAATATAATCATGTGGACTAATTTCCTGTCTATTTTCTGCCATTTTAATCATATTTTATTATTTCATTTAAAATAAATCTAAAGAATTAATGCTAATATAAAAAATAATATTAAAGTATTTGAAATTGATGATGCTACTGGTGTCCTCGTTATCATATAATTTAATGTTCCGATACATGAAAATAGAATAAAAATAATACCAAATAGGCCACTATAACTTAAAGGGACTCCATTATAAATCAAATTACTTGAATATGAATTCATAAAAATGATATATCCAAAAATGCCAATGAATTGAGCATAAAATAGAGAACCAATTAAAAATTCTCCAATTTTATTTCCCTTGATTTTATTTTGTATTAAAACTCTAAAAATTAATTCAAATCCAAAAAAAAATAAAAATATAAACGGTATTCCTATAAAAATTAATATATATGAATTTGATAAATAGGGCTGAGGAAGAATTAATATATAACTAATTATTACTAAGATTATCAAGGGTATTTGAACAATGTATATCCCAAAACAAAGACCTTTTAATAAATTCTTTTTACTTAAACCATAATTTTGTAATGTGTTAGAGGAATTAATATATTTTTTATCAAACCATATTAAAACTAATCCTATTAGTGTTATTATCGTTCCAGCCATAATTAAAGTAAATAAAATCGAGTTTACCCCCATCTTAATTATATTAAATTGAAATATTAATATCAAGAAAGAAATTAAAAGAATAACTAAAAATGTAATAAATAAATAGAATAAAACCTGATAAAAAGGATTTTTTTTTAAAATATCATAAAATTTTCTAAATCTTTGGTTATTTTTGATTGTTTTTTCATTCTTTTCATTTTTTTCATTCCATTCCCAAGATTCAATTTTCATATAAAAAAAAATTGAAAGAACTATGTTAATCATTAAAAGATATATCCATAGGAAGAATGTATATAAATTTAGATAAGACATTCCAATAGCAGGTATAATAATAAGATTAAAAACTGTTAATATTAAAACAATGACTCCTAGAGTTTTATTCCCAAGAAGGCTCTTTAAACTTTCCTTTTTTTCAACTTGAGCCAATTTTTTTCTCATACTTGTTTTCTCAATTCGTCTAATGATATCTTTTTTTTCTGGAGTTTTACTATCTTCTTTTTTGATTGTTTTTTTTTTATTTTTCTTAAAATTATTGTTCTCTCTTAGATGATAAAGAATAGCACAGAAAATGTAAATTAAAGCCAGAATTATAATATAAGGTATGAGAATCCCTAATGGTATTAATCCTATAACATTAAATATCGCAAGAAATATGTTTTCTTCCTCAAAATTAGCTTTTGGAAGGTCGTTGAATATTAAAACATCATTAATTTCATGAATATATGGATATTCTTCAAGATCATTGCTTGGAGGATTTATCTTCTTTAATTGAAAAATAAAATAATTTACTAATACGCAGTCTAATTTGTAATTTTCTAATTTATGACCGGAATTGGAGAATACTTGATAATCACAGTGGATATTATAATTTTCTAATAGAAAATCTTTTACTGATTTACTAAAATTATTTGGATAAATTTGATCATGATCTCCAACGGCGAGAAATAAAGAATTATTTTTTATATTCGAGCTATAATTAGAATTAATTGGAGATAATAATTTTAAAGCAGAATGATTAAAAGACAAATAATTATCCTTAAGAAGTAAAATATTTTTAAATTCTGCCATGGAGGGAACATTACATATCAACTCAATTAATCCTTTTAAATTAATAGATTGTTCCTCAGTTAGTTCATTATCACATCCAGGATTTGGAATATAACCAATATATTTTGAAATAATTTTCATTACATTACTCTGAATTGAATTAAAATTTAAATGTAGGAATGTTTCGGTTAAATTTGAATAAGAACTCATGGCAAAAAATGCATTAATCTCATCTCCAAAAATTCCTGCCCCCATAATTGTAAGTGCTCCTCCGTAACCAATTCCGGTCAAACCGATCTCAGAGTCATTTACATAATCTAAGGCTTTAATATAATTAACACTAATCTCTAAATCCTTGATCTCATAATTAGGATTTCCAAAATGGGATACACCTTCACTATTTCCAAACCCTCTTTGGTCATAGGCAAGTACAACAAATCCTGCTCGCACAAGATCTTCCGAAAATCTATGTACGTTTTCTTTTGAACCCATAAAATCATGAAGACATATTATTCCCGGTCTCTTTCCCGGAAAAGACTTAGTATCAGGACGATAAATTAATCCAGAAATGATGATATTATCATGTCCCTTGTAATAAATGCGTTCCACGGTATAATTATCTCTATACTTAAATAATGCCATAAAGATTAATGGAATAAAGATAATAGAAATAATTAATACTATTAATATTAATAAAAATTTAGTATTTTGAATTTTCTTTACATTCATGTTATTCAAAGATTATGATTCTGTTTTTTTTTTTTTAAATGCAAGGAAAATAATTCAATATTTATTACTTGAGAATCTTTAACTGTGAAATATCTAAATCCAGGGGGTTTGTATTTTAATAATGGAGAAATTGGACCAATTGCTTGAGTTTGAAAAATAAATGGTTTATTTACATCAAACCATATTTCTAAATCTTTTGGATCTTTAAAATTATTTATTATCCCTCGATAATTTCCTGTAAAAATTTTACAAGGGACATTTATGTAAATGGGCGCAATAAAGTAACCCAAATTTATGGTTTCCGCTTCATCCTTTTTTACTTCCTTTAATCTATATTCTTTTAATGTATGTGTATGTCCACATAGAATAAAATCTACCTTTCTCCGAATAATTTTATCAGAACCGACAAGAATTCTTAAAAGAGTTGCCCAATTATACATTATTGTTTGATATTTTAAATTTAGAACCTTTTCAAGTCTTCCCTCATCTACATATTTTTTAAGATTGGGTTCAAAGAAATCTGACCATTCAACTTTTCGACCTTTAATATTTAATATTTTTTTTAATTTCCTTTTTTTTTTTTTTTGTTAAATTTGGTGAGATTGGAGGAGTATGCATAACTATTATAATTTTTCCATCATGGCATAATTGAATGTAATTTCTTAAAAGATCAATTTGATATTCTTTTAATCCTTTAGTACTGGGATTGGCTTTCATTAAATCATGCATATCCGCAATGGAATCTTGTCCAGTATCCAAAAAAATAAAATTATAATTATTACCGATCTTTATTTTATAATTTAAATTTGGATTTATATATCTAAAGTAATCTCTTAGGTTTTTATTTTTTGAACTAATCGCCCCAAAGGGTTTAAAAATGCTCATATCATGATATCCTAAGAGATCTTCATATTTTAAGCCAAATATTTTACGGGCGATTTTAAATTTAATACTATAATGACCCTTTCGATAGTCATGATTCCCCACAGTAGTAAAAATTGGAGCTAAAATTTCCTTTTTATTTATAAATTCATTATCTGCAAAAAAAGGAGGTTTGTTTAAACCTTTATTTAAACCAAGTAAAATATTAAAAAATACATAAAAGTTATTTTTATATTGATAATTTCCCATAGCAATTTTAAAAAAGTCTATAAAATCGCCTGTCATTATGACAAAATCGAGCTCCTTTTTCTGAACTTCTTCATTTATAAAATTGATACCTAATCTTAAATTATAATTAAAATTATATTTAGCATGACGTAAATCCTCTAATTTATGCTCTTGAAAACCCTTTTTATATTCAAAATCTCTTGTTAAAGTAAATTTATCTGTTTTTGAGAGGTGTTTTTTTTTTTTTTTATTTTGTTTGTATCTTTTCTTTACTTTTTCTTTTATAAAATGTAAGATAAAATCATTTCTTCTGGCGATATGAAAATCTGTCATATGAATAAACTTAAAATCTCCCCAATCCTTATCAAATAATGCAATACTATGATAATTTACTTTATCTTCCATATTATTAGGTAAATCATGAACGATATCAAAAAGTAAAAAAGATTTTCCAGAATCTTTAATAAGAGTATTAATAGACTTTATGTTTTTGATATGAAATTTTATTCTATAAAGGTCTTTTCTTTCCCCAAAAACATCTTCAACTTGAAGTAAATTTTTATATAAATCCCAACTGATGCATTTTTTTTCATCTAATATACTACTTTCCCTAAAATCTATTTTTTCTATTTTTTTTACCTTAAGTAATTGAATTGGAAACCTCTTACCCCTTCTTTCCGAAAAAGAACCATCATCTCTTAAAATTGGTTGAATATAAATATTTAAATGAAAATATTCTAAAATCTCTTGGATGCTTTGATTAGGAATAGTAATAATTATGGCTTCAAAATTAACTTTTTCTGTAAAAATTCCACTAGTATCTTTAAAATCTCTCAAATTAATTAAAATAGGTTGTCCTAAATTTGGTTTTATAATTATTGGATAATTTCCACGTGTCAAATCCAAATTATACATTTTTAGAGATATTTTAAATATAATTATATTTTGGAAGTATTTTAATTATATTATCATTAAAAAATCTATTATATCTAACTTTTTTTAAAACAATAATTAAAAAACTAAGAAGGACTTTAAACAAAGATTTTCTTATTTCTCTTTAATTCAAAAATAATAAGTCCAATAACAGTACTAAGACTAATGGCCATTATTATAATAATTGGATATGAAGGCATCCCAGACTTTGCACCTCCAATATAAAACATAGCTGAGGCACAAGCTTCAATAGCATTATTTAGGTTCTCTTCAATTCTATCGTAATATAATTGATGAGATGTTGTATCAACTGAACGATCTTCATATTTATCTTCCCAACTGCTAAAAAAATTATCATGTAACCAAACTGCATCTCTTGTTATTGATTCTGAAGGATCAGGATCTTCATAAGTATCCCAAGCTAAATCTATAGCAGCATCATAAGGTTTTTTTTCTTTAATTTTAAAATTAAAAATCTTAAAAAATTCCTCTTTATCAGAATCATCATTTGATCGGCTTTGAACATAACCTTCTACCTTTGAATGCTGTTCATGACTACTCCAACCATCGAAATCAATGTTATTATTTTGTGGAATATTATTTTCAGCGACATGACAATACATTGCGAGGTCAGAAATATAATGTGTCATTGCTCCAAAATAAAAAGCTGCTTGATCTAACTTATTTTCCTCGATGCTAGCATCAGCTAAATCCCCACAAGATTTAGCTCGTAAAGCAGCATCATCTTCATTATTACTAATCGAACCATCTGTATTGAAATATACATGATGCTTTGAAGTATCGCCAAATCCCTCAATTTTCTTTCCATCTAAATTCATGGATACATCAGAATTATCAGGGGCTTCGGTTCCAACAAAATATATTTCTTTTCTATCTTTTAACCAAGTCCAATCATCTGAATCTTCATCTAATAAAGCATTTAATGCAGCTTCAGCAATCCAATCGTGAGTTCCATAGTCTTTCTCATAATCATAATCACTATCATTATGACCATAAGAGCCATTTTTCCAAGCCACTGTAAAAGAAAATGGAATTGTAAAAAGAATAATTCCAAAAAACGTCAATATAGTTATGGATTTTTTCAAGGTCCATCAATTATTATATAATTTTAATTAGATTTTTTTTTAGATAAAATATTATGATTTAAACATGGTTTTCATGTAATTTAAGATGATATTATTAAGTTATAAATAAATAGATCTCCAGACATATAAACTCCGACAAAAATAATAATTAGAAAAAATAATAACAAGACAAATTTTCATTAAAATTATGCCATCCATTAGTTCTTCTAGAAAAATTAGAGAGCGAACTCGAGAGTTTTGTAGTAAAATTAAAAACTGGAATGTTAATGAAAATAATTTAAATTTATTAGAGAAAATTGATAACTTCCTTAAAAAAGAATATGAAATCATCCCTGGTAAGGAGCGCATTGGAAAGGGAATCGTGTATATTTCAAAATATTTTGCTAAAGAAATGTGCCTATACTTCAAAGAAAATTCGATAATGGATATAGAATTATTTAAAAAATTCATAGAAAATGGTTTTAATTTTGGTGAAAAAAATGATAGCCCAAATATCCAACATTTTGTATTACTATTAATGGCGGAATTTCCTATAGATTTTGAGATAAAGATTCCTTTTATTGAGAAGTGGGCAGATCATGATGATTGGGCAATAAGAGAAACTACATGTGCTTCAATTCTTTATGAATTAAAGCGCAATCCAGAAAAACTTCTGAAATTATTATTGAAATGGGTAAAAAGCGAAAATCAAAACTTAAGACGCATTGTCTCAGAGAGTTTAAGACCAATGGCAGAAGTAAAATGGTTAAGGGATCCCAATAAGAATGATGAAATCTTAGAAATTCTAACTTTATTGAGGAAAGATCCTTCGATATATGTGAGAAAATCTGTTGGGAATAATATTAAAGACTTATCCAAATACATGCCGGAAAAAACACTAGATTTAATGGAATCTTGGTTAAATAGTGAACCAAAAATTAAAATACATGATGAATTGGCGATGGAAGTGGGATTATCTCCTGAGGAAAAGAGATTGATTTGGACAATAAAGCATGCCATGAGATGGTTAAAGGAACGAAACCCAGAATTCCATCCTCGATTGGAAAAAATATTAGGAAAAAACTATATATTATATTATAATGAGAAGAAAAACAGATTAGCAAGACCAAAATAAAAATATAAGCCGTATTAAATTATTTTGTAAATTTAGTCATTGATAAAGGGATATAGATATCATTTATTTTTTAGTCAAAAAATATATTAATCATGTTTTTAAAAATAAAAAATAAAAAAAAATTTAATTAGATTTAGTTTTATCGCTTTCTTTTCTTGATATATACTACTATTGATGCAAAACTGATAATTACCAACATGATAGGAACATCATATCCTGGAACTTTTAGGGTAAGGTCTTCCTTAGCTTCATCATCTATAAGATCTTCAATATCTTGGGTTATTGAAATTGCTAACACGTGAGCTACTGGTCCTGGTATGGCAAGATCAATGGTTATTGAATTATCATCGATATTAATCCTTAAAATTTGGAGATAATCCCATATAGATGGTTTACTCCACTCAGCTATATTTTCATCGATTTTATAACCCCATAAGAGGAAGATGTTCTCATCAACTTTAATACTTGAAGGGAACTTAATGTATAACAAAAGATTTTCAGTTAAAATTGATATATTATTAATCATCAAATCGAGGAACATTACGGGTTCTCCTTCTGGTAGAGGCACTTTTGTTGGATTCTCAGGAATTAAAGCAGTTAAGAGATAGTTTCCTGTACTGGTAGTATTCTTAGTTACATTCACATATACAGTATATCCTGAGTAATATTCTACATTCAAATATTCTGTATATGTTCCATTAGGTGCAGGAAGATCATGGTAGTATTTAATGAAACTACCCCTTCTCTCAAGGGTAGAACCCCCATCAAGTGTTTTACCTTCTTGATATTTGAATAGTCCTGCTGTTACATTGAAATATGTCCTCATATAGGCGTTATTAGCATCATTCTTCAACAATAAACGATCAGATGCTTCTGCTTCTGCCTCAGTAAATCCCCAAAAACCTATGAACGGAGTTAATTGGTTTACAAAATCATATGCATCAGAACCTATTGGATAAACTAATGGACTAAAGTGTGATGTCAAGTTTAAGGCATTGGAAATGTCAAGAGGACAAATAGCATAATATTCATTTGCAGCTCCAATTAGAACTATTTCACGATAATTCCATTCTTCAGTAGTTCTATTCCATATATATTGATCAGCCCATACTGTTTTATAAGTAAGATAAGTGTCGTATGGTGCTTGTCCAGAGTCCTTCAAATTAACAGCAGTTTCATTAATTTCAATTATCGTGTTCATAATTTCTCTGCCATCATCACCAGTATAAAGATTATCATTAATTCCAACAGAGTATGCTACGGAACTCCAAATATCATAATTTCCTCTAGATGTCATTGTATAGTTCAGAGTCCATAGACTGTTATGCCCATCACCAGGTTCCATATTCAATGTAGTTAAAAACGATCCGCTTGTCATAACTCCGTAAGAATCATATGTTATGTCTATGAAGTGTCCTGTAGTGGTATTATCAAAACGCATTGAATTTACCGTAGGGGTTACACTATCCCATAATACTGGTATTCCAGCCTCATAAGCCCATGCCGTATCATATACAGTATCCATTAACGCAGAGGAAACTGGTGTCATATTTAAGTATCCAAAACGTAATGGAACAATGTAGGGCACACCAACGGTATAATTATTCATAAAAAATTGCAATTTGTTAAGATCATCGAATCCTATCATGTCATAAGCGGGCATGGGTGTAGGTGCTAAATCACTAATTGAAGGATCATAGAATAGATGCTTCATTGTAACTGTGTTAAATACTCCTGGGATACCATTATTTCCTGTTTTTGCCACAGATCCAACTGCTGTAACATTCATTATACTCAAATCCATGAACGTGAAGGAGTCAGTCCCGTTTGTCCAAATAGCAGTGGATTCAAAGATTAAAATGTCGTTTGGATTTACACCCCAGCTCCATTCTTTAACAGAGCCTATTGCGAAATAAGTCATTTGTGTAGAATTAGCTTCAGTCATATTAATATGTATTTGGTTGTTTACTTCATCAACATTATATATATCATCAGGAGCTGGACCCCATTCTTGATATTTACTATTAAAACCCCAAGCACCTAAATTTTCCTCGGGTATTCCGGCTGCCGCTAATACCCCTTCATCATAATCATACCTTAGAAATTGTGAAGTGGGTTCAAGCATTTGCTCATCATAAAGATCAATATAGACGGGCATCCCTACAATTTCAGCTGTTAGAGGTACAAGTGTTGGATTAAAATTAAGTAATGCATAAGTTAAATCAACCGGTGTGGCTCCAGTAACGGTTGCATTGTAGTAGAGTGACCCTGTAATACCTGTTAAAGAATCTAATAATGTATTAGGGGTTGTAGAAGCTCCATCAAGGAATAACGTTTCCTTCATAAAAGTACAATCCCTCATGA
>JAEOTJ010000456.1 GCA_016839905.1 Promethearchaeota archaeon
ACTTATTTTAAATTTTGGAATATTTCAGGAAAAAATTAATGATATTTAAATTACTTTTATCAATACATCGGCGGTTAGAGGGTTTGGTGATGATCTTAATCCTCCTATTGTGTTTACTATCTGATGATATTGACGATAAAACCAGATATTTGGTTAATAATTTATGTTAAAGACCTTAATTACATCAATTAAGATACCCAACTTGAGACACAGAGTCAGATAATTATTTTCAAATAAGATTGTTCATCTCTCAAGCTTTTTGAGTTCATCCTCAGTATGAGCAAAAACATCCGAAGATAAGTACATTATGCTATTTAACTCTCTTAAATGGTCCAAGGCACTTTCCAGCTCCAAATCTCCCTGTTTTACAAGATCAATTAAAATTCCTAATGTTCCTTTTACTTTGAGATTCAAATTTCTGGCAAAGATTCGAGCCTCTTCATCATCTAGTAGTATCGGCTTAATGTCTAAGTTAAGAGCAAGTTGGATTGCTTGTAATTCTCCAAGATGTAATTCAGAAATTAATAATTCCTTTTTGACGGTATCAACCTTTTTTACTATAATTTTATTATCAGTAATATGCTTTTCAATTACAAGCGCATCAGCATATCCTTGTTCCTTACCATTCATTACCACTTCACTGAATACTCGTTCAGGGATGAAGATTTTATCGAAAAGTTTAAACAAAAAATCACTCAGCCTTACCTTAGCCAAGTGAATTAATGGACCAGAATTACTCACGGCTACTTGCATCTAATTCACGTTTTAATTCTTGAATCGAAAGGGGAAATGGTATATTTTGTTCACGCATTAGATGCAGGAAAGACCTATAGGATTCACCGCAATATTCTGCTGCCTTCCAAACGGTCCATCTTCGCAGTCTAATATTTTCAAAAGCTTCTTTTCTTTTAAGATCCTTGATGCCTAGAGTAATTGCCCTACGAGCAATAGTAGATTTGTCGGTTTTCAATTTCTTAGCAATCGATTCCAGCTCCTTATCCTCCTCTTCTTCAATTCGAAATGATAATGTTTTCATATCCATATATACAATATCTTAAAATGTATATATTTTTATCTAAAAATCTTTGGAATAGATATGGTTTATATGAAATATCTAAGCTTTATAATTTGGGAAAATAGCAGTATAAATAATTTAGGGAGAGCTCGTAGAATCTTTCGCGTTTCTCTTCCATTTTGCTTACTTCTATAAATTAAGTAGATCTTTTAATATTTGCATTCTATGAGGCTTCATCTTGATGGATTCGGGGTGAAATTGAACGCCTATGAGATTATTTTCCTTAGGTTTGGAAAATCCATTTTTATTTGGTATCCCAATAATTATAGAATTAAGATGTTATTTATATTAATTCCTCAAGGTAATAAGTGAGGGATTCTCATAAAAAAAAAAATGAAGATTTTATTTGAATTATCCAAACCTCATAATAATATTTAATCGATTTCCTTTCTTTAACTAATTAACTAAATAACTAAATAAAAAAAAAAAGAAAAATGCGTGAATACACCTACGGGCCATTCCAAAGTCGACGACTTAAATTATCTTTAGGTGTGGATGTACTTCCAAAAACAAAATTATGCACCTATAATTGTGTATATTGTGAAATAGGTTGCACGGTAAAAGAATGCTTGATATCCCCCAAATATAGAATTAAAAGTCCTCCTTCACATAATTTTAGACGAGAATTAATCGATATTTTAAAATATGTGCCCCATCTTAATTCTATCACGTTTGGGTATAATGGAGAGCCCACGCTTAATGAAAATATCTTGGAGTTTCATAAAATAGCTTCAGAAGTTAGAGAAGATATGAAATGGGAAGATGAAAAACCTATATTAACTCTCTTTACAAATTCAAGCACTCTACATTTTAAAGAAATAAGAGAAAGAGTCAAGGAATTTGAATTAGTCTTGGCCAAGTTAGATGCCGGGACAGATGAAGACTTTAAAAGAACAAATGCTCCACACGACGATACTCCAAATATTGAAGAGATCATTAATTCAATTAAGAAATTGAGACAAGAAATGCCTAAAGAAAGTAAATTGGCAATTCAATGTCTAATATATAGGTCTTATAGAGATGATTTTATATCTAATGATAATCGAAAAAATATTGAAGCTATTGCTCATGCGATTAAGAAAATTCAGCCTAATATCGTACAACTATATTCTATTGCAAGGATTCCCGCCCAATATTATGTATTTGCGATAGATGAAGAAAAAAAGCAAGAAATCATAAAGATTTTTAAAGATATTATAAAAAATGATATGATAGAATTAAATTATTATTAAATTAATTAAGTAAAAAAAATTACTTGAAGGTTGGTTCTTCTACTTTATCCACGATGCCATATTTCCCTGCCTTTTTCAGGATAAATGCTCTTCTTTTTTCAAAAGTTATATCCAATGCAATTATTCCAGGAATTAATAAAAATGCAATAAATAAGGGTAATAAAGGCCATATGATAAAGAACAAAAAATGTGTGATTTCAAATTCAACAACACCAATAATTTCTGATAAAAAACTATAAAAGTTGATTATTACAGAAATTCCTGCATAACCTTTCAGGAGATTCATATACCAGCCACCCAAACTTTTTACTTCAGTAGGAACTGGGGAGTTTTTGACTTTTTCTTTATTGGAATACACAATTCCTCCATCCTCAAGAAACCATACTGGAGAGAAAAGTCCCATTGAAATACCCCCTAATAATGGCATTAAAAGAACGATGACAAATATTATTATAGTCTGTTCTCCATGAAGATTAGGATGGGTCACTAATCGTTGAATAGTCTGATTAGAACCAAAAATAAGACATAAATTCAGTGTCATAAGCGCGGGAAATAGTGCTTTTATATATGCCTTCTTAAATACTTCGGATTTACTTTTTTCTTGTATTCCATATATCATTTTTCGTCCAAGAGTTCTTTTATGGGCGATAATAAATAGTGACCCAAAAAGATAACCTCCACAAATCCCACCTATTATTCCAGTTAACACAGTTAGCATTATAATGAAAGCGCCATCTAATCCAGCATCTTGAAAAAGACTATACGCCATTATTCCTTCTGATGTGGCACCTTGACCACTACCCCGTCCAAAAAATATTACTAGAATGATAAGTGGTATAAATATTATTAGAAAAGTGATACCAATCATATATCTACGGATGTTCATGATATTTTACCTCGAATTTCAAAATTTATAATATCGTTAATAAGAATTTAATACTATTTTTTATTTATAATTTATTTATATTAAGTAATACTCAAGTTTATTTCCATAAAATACTAAGAATAGATAAAGTAGTAAAAATATCATTATTTTAATTGTTATTCTTTTAAGGAATTATTGTTATTATATAAGAGTATAAAATGCAGTCTGACAATTTAATAACTTCAAAAAGTGAAATTCGTGGTATCGTAGATAAGGATCTCACACCTGAATTAGTAAAAAAATAGGGATTGCTTTTGGCTTATGGATAGAAGATAAGGATAAAAAAGTAATTATTGGAAAAGATACAAGACCTAGTGGTGATATAATAGAAGCTGCTTTAATTGAAGGTTTAACCATGGCAGGATGTAATGTTATTAACTTAGGAATATGTCCAAAACCAGTAATTATGTATGAAAAAGAAAAACTAAAGATTCCAGCGGGGATAATAATATCTGGTTCTCAAAACATTCCTGAAGGGAATGCATTGAAACTTTTTTCTTCAAAAACGTATTTAGACGAATATGAATTAGTAAAATTGGTAACAATCTTTAATAAAATTGATCTAAATGAATATAATCCTCCAAACTTGAATTTATCTAAATTAATTCAAACCTTGGATGGAAATACTGATTATATTAAGGTAATTCATGGTTATTTTAATATCAATGAGATTAAAAATAAGAATAACCTAAGAGTAGTAATTGATCCTGGAGCAGGTGCGGGAAAATATACGACCCCTCAAATTCTAGAAGGATTGGGTTGTAAAGTTAAAGTCATTAATAAAGATTTTAAAGACAATAATGAATTTCCACGAGTAATCGAACCTATTAAGCAAAATTTAAGAGATTTGATCCTTACGGTGTGGAAAGAGAAATTTGATATAGGCTTTGCTCATGACTGTGATGCAGACAGATTATCCATTATAGGGGATGATTATAAATGCTACATGGAAGATATGGGAGTAGCATTAATTGCTAATTATTATTTAGAGAATCATGAATGGGATGATAGAAAAGTCATTTTTCTAACTAATTTAGCATCCTCCTTAGTTTTTGATATGCTTGCTGAAGAATATAAAGCCGAAGTCATACTAGTACGCATTGGAGAGCGAAATCTAGCGGAGATCGTAGATTTCGTAATGAATAAAATGTATTCTGAAGCAATAAATCCTATAATTATAGGCTGTGAAGGTTTTTGTGGAGGAATGGTCTATCCATACTTAAAAAACGGTAGAGATGGATTTTTATTAGCTGCAAAACTAGTAGAGATTATGGTGGAGACAGGAGAGAAATTTTCAACATTAATATCAAGAATACCAAATTTTTATTCATGGAGAGAAAATATTGATATTGTTGATAAAGACATTGAGTCAATTATTAGAGGAGTAAAGGAAGAATTAATTTCAGAAGGAGAAAAGGTTATTCAAGTGGATTTTGATCTCAGAATTGGAGTTGATGAGGATTGGTTTGTTTTAATCCATCCATCGAATTCCAAGCAAATAATTAAAGTGATAAGTGAAGCTAAACGAGAATCTTTAGCTCGAATTTATTGTCAGACGATAACAGGATTAGTAAAATCACATATTTCAAACAACTATTTATAATGCATTAAATAATTTCGCATAATAGTATTTATAGTGAGTGAATTAAAAATTTATTTTTGAAAGGTTTTTTTCATCTCAATTAAAACTATCTCTCGTTTTCCTTCTGGTAACATAATTTCTTTTATTCGCTCGAAACCAAATGATTTATAAAAATTCTCAGCATGAATGGTTGACCAAGTTGCAATTCTTTTTATTCCTTCTTTTTTTGCTTTAGATAAAATATAATCAAGTAATTTGGTTCCATAACCTTTTTTATGACAATTAATCTTTATAAATAGAGTATGAATCTTTAAATTATCATACCCTCCTATACCAATGATCTTTTCATTTATTATCAATACAAAATAATTAATATCTTTTGACTTTTTAATTAAATTGATAGGATTATTGCCTTCAATCTGTAAATCGATTCCTTTTTTTGTATGACCTCCTAAATTAATATTTATAAAATTATCCCTAATAATTTTATAAACTTCTTTAGCATCCCTAGTTCTAAATTTTCTTATTTTTATCTGCATATTTTAGTGTTTTTTCAATTAATAATATTTAATAAAGGAAATCTAATTATAGCAAATTCATTAATTTAGCATTCCTTAAGTCATTTTCTCGGTACTTGTCATTCAAAATGATATATTTATAGAAAATTATTACATGCGTTATAAATAATTTTTTATATATTATATATTTTTTTTTCCCATCAGATTCCCACAGCCCTAATGAATCAGTTTGAAGAATCCGATATATTTAAAAGCAATCTTAAATAATTAAATAATAACAAATAAAATTTTTGGTGATTTTATGGCAATAACAAAATATAATAGAATTTGGACGACCTTAAATAAGGTATATGTCTTAATTAAACGTAAATTCAAGATCATTGCCATATTACAAATGCCATTAAATTATTAGAAATATTGGCATCATTAAATCATTAATTCTCTGATTAATATTGCATTCATTTACTAAACTGAATTAATAATATAATAACTTTTCACCATACATATTTCTCTTAACTTAAATATTTTACGACTAAAACCCTTTTTTTTTAAATATATTATTAGAAAATAAAAAGAAAATTAAAATAACTAAAATATATAGGATTAGGAATGTTTAAAAAGGAAATATTGAATGAAGATAGAAAGAAATATACAAAAATAAATAAGGATCAGTCAAAATATCAATCAAATATTTGGAAATCATATATAATCCATTTCTTCTTTGGATTTCAATTTATAGCAGGCATCATTATTCCCTTTTTCATATTATGGGGGCGTCTATCTTTCATGGAAATTATGTTATTACAAAGTTATTTCACTTTAATGATTGTCTTGTTTGAGATCCCCTGTGGTGCAATATCTGATTACTTGAGCAGGAGATTCGCTTTAATTATGGGGGCTTTAATCACTGCAATAGCCGCTTTCACTTATTCAATCAACCCAAATATATTTCTATTCATCATTGCTGAAACATTGTGGGCCTTTGGGGAAGCATTAATCTCAGGAACACATCAAGCATTAATATATGATACGTTAAGAAAAATGGATAAAAAGGAAGAACTATCCAGAATAATGGCAAAGAATCAAAGATTTCTCTTAATAGGAATGATGATTTCCGCACCCATTGGCTCATTGCTAGCGATAAATATACCAATAAATTTGGTTGTTAGGTTAATGATTCTTCCATTTATAATTTGTGCTATCATTTCATTGACGATTAAAGAACCAAATCATGATTTAGAAAAGGAATCTGAAAAATATTTAGTTATTATAAAATCAGGATTTAATGAACTCAGGAAAAACAAGATACTTAGGACATTAGCACTTGATACACTTGTTATTGATGTCACGATTTTTTTTCTAATCTGGACTTATCAGTTATATCTTGAAGATTTGAGAGTTCCAATAGGATATTTTGGATTTGTTGCAGCTTTCATAACTATATCAGAGATAATTTTTACAATTCTTGTTCCAAAATACGAGAGAAAATTCGAAAATAAAAAAAGATTCCTGCAAGTATATACCTTGATACCCGGAATTGGATTTTTTCTAATGGCATTCATATTCTACGTTCCTATTAGCATCTTCTTGATATTAATAGTTATAGGTTTTGGATTCACGCGACAGATAATTTTCATTAATGGTATCAACAAACAAATCGATACACAAAATAGAGCTACGGTTCTTAGTACGATTAATATGTTTATTTGTCTTATAAGAGCATTATTTTATCCCGTCATTGGCATTCTGGTCA
>JAEOTJ010000457.1 GCA_016839905.1 Promethearchaeota archaeon
CATATTTGATCCATCCTAATTTCGGCAATCTTACTTTTTTTCGTTCGAAATCCACCTTAACATTTCCGTTCGTTTGCTTCGTGGTATAACTTTCCTTTCCCTTCTTAGATTTAAATCTTGGAAAGCCCACCTTCCGTCCGTTCTTTAGACCGTTAAAAAATCTCTGATACGCCTCAAACAGGTGTTCCCTCGAAGATTGCAAAGCAATAGAGTCTGCTTCTTTCAGGAACGGGAATTCGACCTTGTATTGTTTCTCGGTTTTGTAGGCATAATTCTTAAGGGCTTCTTTATCGTTCTTTAACTTCTCATAGACTTGCTTTCTCTCGTTTAACATCTGATTATATACGAACCGACTGCATCCTATCGTTTTGTGGATTAGGATCCGTTGCATCTTGTTCGGGTATATCCGGACATTTATAGCTTTAATCATCTACTTGGTAAAAGAAGAAAACACCGTTTAAATGCCTTACAGTGCGACAGATTTCTGATTTTTTTAAAAAGCGTGGCTACTTGAATGAGGCTCAATTCATCACTGCCATAAATGGGAGTGTTTTCTTGAGTAATTATGATAAATTGAACTTTTTTTTTAGCATATTTAGTTGTAATTTGCATTGATTACATAATTCTATTGATTTTTTATCAATTTCCTCAATTTTTAATGAAAATCGCATGACACATGAATGTTCTTGACAGTGTTCAATTCCTAAAATCAGGTGTCCAATCTCATGAATAACTTCTTTTACTATTCTTTTATTGAATAATTCTTGATTTCCCTCTCTATTGTAAAACTCCTCTCTTAACTTTGTTGTTGAGACGATGCAACATTGACATTTTAGATAAGTCTCACCAAACAGAAAAAAAATATTCTTTTTACTACTCGAATAAATAGGAACCTCAGTGATACATATTATCATCTCCAGATTACTCTTTTTTTTCTCTTTCATTAAAATCTGAAAAAATTTATCTGTTGGATATACTTTTATCTCTTTTCCGAGATTGTTATCTTCATGTATAATTTCTATCGTATTTGAAAAAAAATCATTTCTAATATTAAACTCGTTTAAATTAATAATATCATAGAAAATTGATTCAAATTCATTCATTAAATGATATTTTATTTTTTTAAAAATTTCCTCATCAGAAAATCCATTGAAAATAATTCCCAAATGACAAGGAAAAATTAATAAAGCCATATTTAAATTCACTAATAGAGATATTGCTCTTAATATTTCTAATATAATTTATTTATTTAAATCATTAAAGATATTATTAATTATATTTATTTTTTTTAAAATTATTCTACTATAATGTCAGAAAAAATTACTGATACTGGAGATATTGCATTAGACAGAAAAGATTATGACGATCCGATTCCAGATGAAGAATCTTCAAAAGAAACAATCGAGAAAGACTTTATCCCTAATTTTTTTCCAACATATAGAATAAAAACTAATTTATATCCAATTCCTATAATAATTGTTGTTATATGTGCAGGATTGCTCGCCTATACAACTTATATTTTAGCAGGAATAGATAACATTGAAGGAGGGGCTGTCTCTGAAAGAGAATATGGTGTTGTAGCAGGAATAGCAAATGGCATAATATTTACCATTATCGCCGTAATATCTGCATTTATCATTATATTTTTTGTGAAAAGATATGGCATTGGAATTTTAAGATATTTATTTGGATTTAATTTTGGTTTTGTGAGCTTTTTCTTAACTTGGTTCTTTGGAAGTATTATATTAGTTTTGATTCTAATTCATTTTCTTCCTGGAGATGTAATTATCTTAATAATTGATATTATTTTTCCCATTGTTATCTTAAGTTTCTCTATTGTATTAATATATTTATATTTTACCTCGGATTCTATATATCTCAAAAACTTTCTCGTTATTTATATTGGTTTATTAATTGGAGCTATAATGGGGGTTATAATGTTCTTATGGACAACATTAGCAATACTTATTGGAGTATCATTATGGGATATTTATGCCGTTAAGGCCAAAAGAGGGCCAATAAAAGAAATGATTGATATTGCTTCGCAAAATCCTAATGAGGATGCTCTTTCTGATGAAGATTTGAGAGAAAAAGTAAAAGGCGGTGAAATGGAATATGACACTTCCAAATTAGAAATTGGCATTGGGGATTTAGCTTTCTATAGCATGCTTACTTCAAGTGCCCTTATTCGAACAGGTAGTATAATAGTAATGATTCTCACTGCTATCGCAATAATCATTGGAACTGGAATAACAATTACAGGATTAAAACGAAACAAATTATTACCTGGCTTACCAATTTCCATCTTCCTTGGAATTGGGACAATGCTAATATCATGGTATATTATTATAACCTTTTTCCCGTAAATGTGTAAAAATAAATTATTAATATTTCAAAATTCTTACTCTATATATAACATTTCTAATTAAAACAGATCAAGGTATTCCATGATGGCTGAAGAATCCCCTAAGAGCGGCATTGAGAGAATCTTAGATTATTTTAACAAAAAACTTGAAATGAACCATCCTGTTGCATTAAAAGAAGTCGTGGAAAACACGGGATTATCTTATACATTTGTGAAAAAAACTTTAGATAAATTAAAAGCGGAAGAATACTGCGGATTTCATTATGAGCAGTCTGGGAGTACTTGGATTGCTTGGAAGGATAGAGAACATATTACTAAAAAGTTAGACGATACCTGTAGTCGATTTCTATAATGAGTGTTTATTTCTTTTAATATAAATGCTACATTTCTCGTAATACTCATTACACCTATCGCAATTGGCAGCCTCGTCGCAATCTTTTGAATGAATACATTTAATATGACTTTTATCCAATTCTATCTTAACTCTATGCAACCTTCGTTCTATATTAATTCTCATGACAGTTTTTTCAATAGTTTTGAGGAAAAATAAGAATATTACAATTAATTTTTATAAAGCAAATTCTTCTTAAAAATTTTTTATATTATACAAATCTGCTATTCTTATAAATTAGAAATTATATATCAAACCTAATAGACTTGCGGGCGTTTGCTCCAATCGAAATAAATTATCAAGAAGGTTAAAAGAAAAAATCACCATGTTTCATTTATGTTTTCAAGAATCTCTTCAATAAAAGTGATATTAGATAACACGTCGCTTAATAGGGACTCAATTAATCCATATACTCTGAACTTTTTAAATTTTTGATGTAAAAATTGAGGATTTAGCAGGAGTCATGATCTCATCTTTAATTTCACATATTTAAGCTTATGGATTAAGTCCAAAAAGCATCTAAGGTTCGGAGTTAACTGAATCCCTTGGAAATCAATACCTTATCAATTAAATAAAATCCAAATTATTATATTTAGAAGTATCCTTATTTAATATATTAAATCAAAATTAAGGTGACAAAAATGGCTAGGTTCTTAAAATTAGTGCCCTCTGGGAAGACACTTTATAGAAATAGGGATTATAATGGGGCAATTGAATTACTCAAGCAAGCTTTTGAAAAGAAGCCATATGATTACAATATCCTACAAGAATTAGCCATTTGTAATGATAATTATTAGAAATTATAATTAAAAATTAGGTGAAAAAAAATACGAAACAAAAAACTATTTTCTGTCTTATTGGTATCTATCATTCTTACATGTTCTATTGTTGCTCTTTTCATATTTTTATCACCTCCAAAAGAAACTTCAGATGAGACAGCAGATGAAATTATAGATAAAACTGTTAAGCGTGATTTTATATCAAAATGGGACACGACACTCACGAGCACGGGTTCAAGCGCAGCCAATCAAATCAAGTTGCCATTGGAATCAGGGGGTACTTATAATTTCACCGTCAATTGGGGTGATGGGACAAACAACACGATCACGAGCTGGAATCAACCAGAAGTAACACATACTTATTCTTCTGGAGGTATTTATACGATTAACATAAACCGAACGATTATTGGTTGGAGATTTAATAATAATGGAGATCGATTAAAACTACTTGAAATAGAACAATGGGGTGTTTTAAGATTAGGGAATGCGGGATTTTATTTTAATGGATGTTTTAATCTTGAAATTACTGCTAGTGACATATTGAATTTAACGGGAACAACAATTTTAGATGGTGCATTTATGGATTGTATCGCTATTGATAAAGTAAAAAGAATGAATGAATGGGACACATCTGAGGTTACCAGTATGGAGGGAATGTTTGGATATGCGTCTGCTTTCAACCAACCCATTGGCACCTGGGATGTTTCAAGCGTCACAGATATGCAATTTATGTTCTATGGGGCGTCTGCTTTCAATCAACCTATTAGCAGCTGGGATGTTTCAAGCGTCACAGATATGCAATTAATGTTCTATGGGGCGTCTGCTTTCAACCAACCTATTAACAGCTGGGATGTTTCAAGCGTTACAGATATGAGCTCAATGTTCTGTTGGGCGTCTGCTTTCAACCAACCTATTAGCAGCTGGGATGTGTCAAGCGTTACAGATATGAGCTCAATGTTCTATAGGGCGTCTGCTTTCAACCATCCCATTAGTAGCTGGGATGTTTCAAGCGTCACAGATATGACAGGAATGTTCGGATATGCGTCTGCCTTCAACCAACCCATTGGTGGTTGGAATGTCTCAAGCGTCATAGATATGATCTCAATGTTCCGGGATGCGTCTGCTTTCAATCAACCCATTAGTAGCTGGGATGTTTCAAGCGTTACAAATATGAGATTCATGTTCTATGGGGCGTCTGCTTTCAACCAACCTATTAGCAGCTGGGATGTGTCAAGCGTTACAGATATGATCTCAATGTTCCGGGATGCGTCTGCTTTCAACCAACCCATTGGCACCTGGGATGTTTCAAGCGTCGAAATTATGTCCTACATATTCTATGGGGCGTCTACTTTCAACCAAAACATTAGCAACTGGGACATATCAATCGTTACAAATATGTATGGAATGTTCCAAGATGCATCTGCTTTCAACCAAAACATTAGCAGCTGGGACGTCTCAAACGTTACAAATATGTATAGAATGTTCCAGAATGCATCTGCTTTCAACCAAAACATTAGCAGCTGGGATGTCTCAAACGTTACAAATATGTATGGAATGTTCCAGGATGCGTCTGCCTTCAACCAATCCCTTGGTAGCTGGGATGTTTCTAGCGTCACAGATATGGCCTATATGTTCTGTGGGGCGTCTGCTTTCAACCAACCCATTGGTACCTGGAATGTTTCAAGTGTTATGGATATGGTATATATGTTCTATGGTATTACTTTATCAACCCTTAACTACGATAACTTATTGATTGGATGGGCTAATTTATTACCTAATCTATACGCTCCGAATAGATTTCATGCTGGAAACTCAGTACGTAGTTCAACTTCTGATACAGCATTTAATGCCCTTATTGCTCATAATTGGATGATTACTGATGGAACTGGAACATATACTTGATCATTAAAATTTTATTTTTTTTTTTCTTATTTAAGCTAATTCCGAGCATTGGAAAGAGTTTTGTAGAAATTTAATGAAAAATTTATTATATAATATAAACCTACAATTTTATACCTTTTAATTAATTTTAGAAGCCGACGAAAAAAAAAAGATTATGAACATTCCAATTCAACAAATAAGAGAGAAATTCAATACATTTATGAATAAAACTTTAATCTTCAAGACTAAAATGGACTTTCTGAATGAGTCAATAATCAATTAATAACCCTCTAAGATCATCTTTATATATTATTATTTTATAAATTATTTAATAATAAAAAAACAATAGGGGATTATTATAATTGAAAGTAATATAGCAACCTGTAAAAGTTGTGGAAGACAAAAAAAAATAGTTGAAATCTCATATTTAGGGAATATTAACCTTCATAATTGTAATGGATTTAGCTGTAAAGTGTGCCAAAATTGCATTAAAGAATATAATGAAAAAGGAATTCTCCGGAATACTACTGGAAAAAAAATAATAGAAATGTGAAATTAATTGCATTTCATTCAAATTCAAATAAAAATCTATTATTAAGTGATTGATGAATTTAATTTAACATTAACGAGGATCCATCCAATCCCTCTTTTCCAGCTAAAGTGAGCTAAACATTGCAAATTAGGAGTAAAAGAAAAGATCCCTATGTTTAAATATAATAAGTAATGATAGAAAATATGAGGAGGTTTCATAAACCAAAACACCTTCAAAAAATGACTCCTGCCGCACCCTGGATTTTTGTCTTTTGGTTAGTGTAAGAAATTACACTCTGATTTCGCCCTCCTCCCCCTATTTAATTTCTGGACCTTGTATTGAGGTCAAGTGGCAGGAGTCACCTTTATTAAACAAGATTGATTTGTTTTACTCTTTTTAACAAAAAAGTTAAATAATTTAAAGTTAAATTTATTTATTATGCGAAAAATTGATAAAATAATCTCTGATATTGTTAAAGATCTTCAACTTAATAAGAAAGTAATTGATTAAACTTTAAATTCTAATAGTTTTCCTTTTTTCTTGAATTTATATCAAGAGGATACAATAATTAATGAAATTATGATAAAAGAAAATAGGATTTTATATATTACTAGTAAATTAAATCTATATCAACAACATCATTGCTTAGTTCAATTACCTATTTTTTTGGTTATTGTGATATCATTCTTAGAAAAGATTAATTCTTTTTTTAAAGAATTATAGGTCAATAAAGGGCAGATGAAACTGGTCCAATTACTCTGAACCAATAAAGATGTAATATATATTTGGAATATTAATAATAATAAAGACTTTCAAATATTATAAATCAATTCTTTCTTCAAATCTCAATAAAGAGTTGCTATTTTTGTACTTTAATATTTTTTCTGTGAGTAAATCCCTATGACAGAAATATTTTTGGGTTTTATTTGGTCTTGCAAATTCCTCCATACACATCAAACAACAATTTCCGCTTTCTTTCAATAATTTTATGAATTCTTCCATGTTAAAATCGATATTATTTAAATGCCAGTTATACCACCCCTTAAATGCATCATCTGAGATATATCCTTCTATGTATGGTGCTCTAATTTGATAAATAACTCCAAGTTCTGGTTTATGTATATAATCAATTTTTAGCTTTTGAAATTCCCTTTTTAATATCTCAGAGTTAAACTCTGGTTTATTACTGCTCTTTCCAGAATCTCTAATGTCAATAAGTAGATTAATCTTATTTTCTTGTAAGATCTTTATCAACCTGTCCAGATTTTTTCCTTGATATCCTATTGTGAAAATTATTTTATTCTGAAATTTCTTAATATCATCTCGAGAATCATTGATATTAAGGTTATTTTTTAGAATATGTTCTAAAAATATATCTTGATCTTTTTTCGAGAGTTTAGATATTAAAACGGCATGGGTGGTGGATATTTTATCCTCCTTCAGTGCTTCTTGCACTTTATTTGAAACATCTAAGATCAATGCTAATCGATTGCTCACCCAAGCTTGGCTTTTACCCAACCTTTCTGCAATCTCGCTTTGTGTGTATCCAAAATCATCAATAATTTTCTTAATTGCTTTAGCTTCTTCAATATCCGTAAGATTTTTCTGTAGAAAATTTGTCTTTATTGAAAGAATTGCACCAATATCATCTTCAATATCTAATACCTTAGCTTCAATTTCATCCCAACCTAATTTTTTAACTGCCCTTAATCTATGACCCCCAGATATAACTTCATAAGCACCATTATTTAGTCTCTTGACAAGAATAGGATTCCATAATCCATCAGCTTTAATACTTTTTGCTAGCTCATCAATGTATTCTTCATCAAGATCCTCCCTAGGATCATATTTGGAAAATGCTAATTTATCAAGTTTTATCTTCATTTTACACCATCCAACTATTGATAGTAAGT
The DNA here is from genome assembly GCA_016839905.1 of Promethearchaeota archaeon. The sequence continues at coordinate 7,862 of JAEOTJ010000457.1, forward strand.
ATGCATTTCTTAAATATTTCCTTCAAGCTAAATAAAAAAGTTGGTTATCTTTTTACTCTGCTGCTTGGGAGGATAAAACAAACCTATAATGAGCCAAGTAGGATATTTCCAATAGGTTCCAACTATAAAGTACAGATCTTTTTTTGTAATCATTTCTGTAAGAAATTTATTGCGAATTTTTTCCTCCAATTCTTCAGGAGTTCTATATTTTTTTCTCCAACTTCTAAAGGCTTCTAATAATTCCCAATCTTCACAAATCATTTTATGTCCATTACAATTTTGTCCCTCACATTTATATTTATAAGAGAATGCATTCTCAATTGTATCAACCTTCTTTAATTTTTCACCAAATAAATTCAATTGAATTCTTTCCATTACGTCAACTTCAATCTCCTCCATAGGTTTGGAGACTATGAATTTTATGCTATTTGTTATTGGTTTAATTAATCCTAAAGAAGTTTTGTCTTCATCGAATTTAAGTTTCAAATCTTCTAACGAAGATGACTGAACCTTTTCCAAAACCTTAATTCTTTCATCCCATACCCCTTTATTTCTTGTATTTGTTAGATGATCATCAAGAATTTTAATTGAGTTTTGATCTATTTTATGTGACTCTTTTCGTTTCATATAATCCTTCGTATCTTTTCTGATCTTTGCCCTAAATCTTATGAATTTTTTCAATTTCATTTTATTATAAATATCAAAATTAATAGGATAGATCCTGACCCATTCATTGGTGTCCTCTAAAATTCCTGCCGTGCAAACAGTATTACCATATTTCTTACTTCTTTCAGGATAAGTCTTTACAACTAATAGAATATCTCTTTCTTCCCAACTCATAAAAAATCAACTTTTAAATCTCTTAATATTATAAAGAAATTTCAAATAAAAAATAAGGTAGAGTCTTGATTTAATAACATTATGCAGTCATCGATTTTTTTTACACTTTTATTATTAGAGTAAATCTATTTTGGAAACATCTTCATATTTTTCCTTATTCTCTTTAATCCTTCCTCAATCATTCCTGGTCGATTGTGTTGTGTACCCCAAACAAGATAAGGTGTACATGTTCTACAATAAAAAAATTTCATTCTTGTTAGTAAGGATTTTTGTTCTGAACATTCATAAGTGTTAAGAATAGCATTTAAAAAATCTTTTCCTTCATCAAAAAATAATAAATCAACTGCAGGGTCCCATATATCACATTCCTCAAAGTCAATCACTCCTGTCATTTTAGCTGTTTTAGGGTCAACTAATATGTTTGAAGTATCAAAATCATTATGTGATACTTTAGGTGAAAATACAAAATTAGTATCATTATTGAGATATTCTTCAAAAATTCCTGTTAGCCAATCCTTTTGTGTATTTGTTAGATGCTGATAGGCTACCTTTTGTGCTTCTTCATACCAAGAAATCCATTTGTTTTTGAAATATATCATGAATTCTTCTTCATTTCTAAATTTTAATTGCCATTCTGGAAAATGCTTTATGTATTGATTCTTCACATCTTCTGAATGTAGAACAGAAAGAAATTTA
>JAEOTJ010000458.1 GCA_016839905.1 Promethearchaeota archaeon
ATCTCAGAGGAACTTTGAGCAACTAACGAAACACTTATTTTATTTTTACTCATAACTCTAAAGATTTTAGCTAATACTCCAGGAACATCTACCATGCTTCCAGAACTGATTGTTATAATAGTAGCATATTCTACAGCAGATATTCCTTTTATATAATCTTTATCTGTAAGTTCTGAAATTTCTGTAAAGTTATCCTCTAATGGTTTATCAAAATTCCGTATTTCTAAAGGTATTCTATATTGTTCTATCGCTTCTAAACACTTTGGATGAATTAATTTAGCTCCAAAATTTGCTATGTGTTTAGCTTCATCATAATTTAAATTTTTTATAAGAGAAGAGTGAGGTACATATTTTGGATTAATTGCTAATAATCCATCAACATCTTTCCACAGAATAACTTTAATATTTTTATCATTACCTACATTGAATAAAGATCTAGCTATAATAGTAGCGGTATAATCAGATCCACCTCTTCCTAGTGTGGTGATATAACCTATCTTATTTCTACCAATAAAACCTGTTAAACAAATAATGATATCCTTATCAAGATTTTCTAAAAGCGGAATTAAAAATTTTTTAGTACGAGCATTAGTTAATTCATATAATGGATATGCGTTATTGAATTCATCATTTGTGATAATCAATTTATTTGTGGGAATAAATACAGAGTCGAGTTTATTACTTAGAAGATATTGGTTTAATATATATGTTGATAAAATCTCACCAAAACTCAGAATATAGTCTTTATAATAAGGTTCGAGTCCAAATTCTTTAATATCTGCGAATGTATCCTCTAATTCACTTAATTTTTTATCGATCCAATCCTTTACTTTAAAATAATGCTCTGTTTCTTCGTCAAAAATTTGCTCTATTATGTCAATATGCCTTTTCTCAATTAACGCTACATTCTTATCGGTATTTTTATCATTTCCTAAGCTTAGTGCTGTCTTTAAGAGTAGATCTGTAATTCCATTTAAAGCAGAGGCAACGTAGACTTTTTTTGTATTTTTATAAATATTTGTAATATTGAGAATTTTACTAAATGCGGTCTTATCTGTTAGACAAGAACCTCCGAATTTCATAACTACTATGGGCATTTTTTTCACCAATTTCTTTTGAAATATTTGTTGCTAAGAATATTAAATAAAAATTATAGGTATGTAATTAAATTTTATTCATTAAATTTTGTTTGAGTAAACTAAAATCAGATTTTTAATTTATTATTATAATGATCGATCTACATTTACACTCATCTGCATCTGATGGTTCACTTACTCCTTCAGAATTGATTGAAGAAGCTTTAAATCACAAATTAAAGGCAATTGCAATTACTGACCATGATACGATAGATGGTGTAAAAGAATTCTTGTCATATGGTGAACTAAAAGAAATTATTGTAATTCCTGGTATAGAAATTTCAATTAGGCATGAACCAATTAGGGAATTAATCGACGTTCATATTATTGGCTTAAATATCGATCATTCCTCTATTAGATTAATTCACACGATTGATGATCAAATTCTTGGTAGATTAGAGCAAAAAAAAGCAATTTGTAAACGCTTAAGAGAAGAATTTGGATATGATATATCTTTTAAAGAAGTAAAAGCAATAGCAGGAAGTAAGGTTGTAGGGCGGCCACATATAGTCGAGATTATGATAAATAATAATCCTGAAAAAATTAAAGGAAAATCTAAAAATGAGTTATTCAAAATGATTAGTATTGGTGGTGCTGCATTTGTAGATAGAGAAGTAGAATTAAATTTAGAAGAATCAATTGAATTAATTGAATCAGCAGGAGGTATTCCTATCTTAGCACATCCGGGAATTTATAATATTCAAGATAGAATAAAATTTATTGCGATGTGTAATAAGGCAGGAATTAAAGGTATTGAAGTAGAATATACTTATGCAAAAAACAGGCCTTTTTATAGGACTGATAAAGCAATGTGGGCTCAAAAATACTTTCCAGAGTATTTTAGAAAAATTGCTGATACATATCACCTTATTAAATCAGGAGGATCTGATTATCATGGGGGAAAAAAAGGAATTAAAATAGGGGAGGCTAATGTTCCAGATGAGTATTTAAAGAGTTTTATTTGATTTTTTAATTTATGTATTATTTTTAAATATAGAAGGTACTTAATTCTATTTATTTGTTGAGTTGGATTATATGGCATTATCATAATCATTATTAATGTTATGAATAATGAAAAAGAAGGAGCTTCTCTTTTGGATATATAAAAATTAGACTGCTAATATAATAAAATTAAATTCTTTACTTTTCTAATTGCTTAAAAGTTTTTGTAATTCTTGAATTTGGTTATCGACTTGCTGAATCAGCTCATCAATTTTTGACTTTTTTTCATGCAATTCTTCTGCTGTTATTTCGCCTGTAAG
>JAEOTJ010000459.1 GCA_016839905.1 Promethearchaeota archaeon
AAAAGGAAAAAATGAGGTATAAAACCCTTGAAAACGATCGTATTTACATTCAAACCGTTCTAAGCGACTATGAGTAAAAACTTAAATTTCATGATCACCTAAAAGGTGTTATACCCTTTTTTTTCTATTTATTATTAAAGTTATATAGTTTCTAAAATAATTAAGTAAAAATTTGATTTCTATATAATTTGAAGTTAAAATAGAAAAATTAATTTAAAATTATTTATTTTCTATTATAACTAAATATCGTAAAAAAAACGCATAACTGGTGATTATTATGGGGAGAACCAAGAAGGTAGGAATATCCGGTCGCTTTGGACCCAGAGGAGGCAGTAATGTCCGTAAAAAATGGCGCCTCATAATGGAAAAGGAAAAAGGACCTATTAAATGTCCTCGATGTGAAACAAAAGGGGCTGTTAATAGAGTCTCAACTGGAATATGGCATTGTAAAAAATGCGATGCTAAATTTACGGGAGGAGCTTATTATATTGAAACCCCAAGAGGCGCTGAATCTTTTCGAATAGCCAAACGAAAACAACGAGAATTAGTAGAAAAGGAAGAATAATGAATCAAATCTCTAGTTTTTCTATAAGTTCTAATGTAGAATTAAAATTTAACAATCAAAAAATAAGAGATTTCGCTTATAACTCCTTTTTACCAGAATTTAATAAATTAAAAACTAAAAGATCAGATGTATCAATGGAAAAAACTGGGAATTCTTTAATTTTTCAAATTGATAGTAAAGATATAACGGCTTTTCGAGCATCTATTAGTGAAATTATTGGATTCGGTAAAATTATTGATAATACTATTGAACTTTCCAAGATATAATAATATATTAAATTAATATTAATATTAAATTGAGTAAAAGAATTATGACAATAAATCTTGATAATATGGATGAGGAATTAAAAAAAAAAGTAATAAATCTACAAAATCTTCAACGTACTCTTGAGTTTATAACAAATCAAAAAATACAAATTGAAAGTTCTCTAAAGGAAACTGAACTTGCCGTGGAATTTCTCGAAAAAACTGCAGATGATACCACAGTTTATAAATCAATTGGAGGAATTTTAGTAATGAGCGAAAAAAATAGGTTATTAGATGAGAAAAAGAGTTTAAAAGTTAGTTTAGAAATGAGAAGTAAAACTCTTAAAACTAAGGAAGATAGGGCAAAAAGCCAATTAGAAGCATTAAAAAAGTCTATTCAAGCAGATCTTCAAAATAAATAAATAACTTTAATATAAATATAAATAATGGAAAGATTTTTTCTTTTATCAAATTTCCTCTTAGTAAAATAAATTAGATAATAAAAAGTAAAAATGTTAAAGTCCAATTTTGAAGAATTATTATCGTTTTTAAAAGATAAGAATGTTTTAATTATTTCACATGATCTAGTTGATATAGATGGATTTGTGTCATGTATCAATTTAAAATATTTTATTAACCAGATTTACGAAAATTTAGAAGTCTCAGTATATTTTTCAGACATTTCTAAAGTGACAAAAATCTTTATTGAAAAATTTTTAAAAAAATTCAAAGATTTTAAACTAGAATTAAAAGAAAAACTTGATTTTTCAAGATTTGATTTAATCATAATATTAGATACAAATAATCTTGACCAAGTAATATATAAAGAGAATATTAATATAATCCAATTAAATATTCCCTTCATATTCATTGATCATCATGTTTCTTTAAGTAAGAAGTATAGCACTAAAATAAATCCCTTAAATCTGATATTAGAAGACTTTTCCTCAACAGCAGAAATAATATTAGAACTATACGAAGCATTTAATGTTTCTTTATCATTACCTTATAAATTTCTCTTAATCACCGGGATTTTAACTGATTCTGGTTTCTTTAAATATTGTAATAATGATACGATTAAAAGAATTTCAAAATTACTAGAACCTGATATTGATATTCAAGAAATTATGCTGATGCTTAATATTGAAACTGAAATACCTGAAAGACTCGCAAAAATAAAAGGATTACAGAGAGTTGAAATAATTCGCGAAGGAAGTTGGTTGATTGGAATAACACGTATAGGAAGTTATGAATCTTCTGTAGCATCTTTATTAATAAGAATTGGATTTGATGTGGGGGTTGTTATTTCAGAAAAAAAATCAGAATATAGAATCTCAACGAGAGCTAGGAAAAGTTTATGTTTAAGAAGCTCTTTACATATGGGTAAAATTTTAGAAGAAATATCAATCGAATATGGATGTAGCGGAGGAGGACATGATGGAGCAGCTGCATTAAATGGAAAAAATGATCTCGAAAAAGTTTTAAATAAAATTATAAAAAAAATCAAAGAATCAATTAATTAGCTTTTATGGAGGTTACTTTTATGATTTTAAAGGAGTTTATTATAGAACATTTGAACTTAACTTATTATATTGGAATTAGTCAAATCTCTGTAGACTTTCAGGGATATTTAAAATCAAATGGATTGAAAAATGAAGATGATGCCCTAGAGCATTTTTTAGGATCAATTTCACGATTGGAAGATAAATATAATGACTCGGTAATACAAGTTATAGATGATAATTATGTTTTAAATAGTGATCATATCTTAAAATCTATATATTTTGTAGAAAAAGCATTTTTGAATAATCTAAATATATCTAAAAAAAAAAATATTGAAATTTTACTTTATTTATCCATGAAAAGACAAATTAAAAATGGTATTAAGGCATTTGGATTAAAAATTAAGAATTTAAAGGAGGGATTATTGACTTTCTGTATAATTTCGCCTTCAAATAATATAACTTCAATCAACCAAGAATTAATTCAACAATTAAATGCCAAGGAGTTAGAATTAACTTTAGATAATCAGTCGATTGAAAAATTTAATAAAATTAAGAATTTTTTTGAGATATCTGATAATCAAATTAAATGCATATTAAAATCTTATGATGAAAATAATAGTGATAATCTAAATAATTTATTTGTAGCATTACTTGATCTATTATGTGAAAAAATGGCTATTTTAAGCTTAGATAAATATAAACAAAATTAAGTTTTATCATTTCGTTTTCCTAATCTTAAAATATCACCCGATTTTAAGAATGAAATTCCACAAAAATCTCCTAAAAGTTCAATTCTAATTGTTTTATCCGGATTATCCAGATTAACATTATTATTAATTCTTGCAGCAACCGATTTAATCAAATTATTTCTATCGATTAACTCGTTTTTCCGACGCTTTAAACGAATCCTAAATGTTTCATTTTCATTAATAAAGTCCTTATAATTATTTTCAACTAATTGACTTATTACTTTTATATCCGTTTTACATGCAAAGTCAATTGGTATTATCTTTAAAATATATTGAAAAAAATCCGGATCTTTTTTGAGAATTCCTTTAAGTTCCGAAATTACATTCCTTGGCTTTACATTACTTAAGGCGCTAATTAATCCTAGATAATTCAAATTCGAAATAATGGGATATTTATCACCACATATCATTAATAAAAACCATAATTCCGCTTTTGCATTAGTTTCATTAAATCTTGATGTAGAAACTAATAGATTAACATTTTTTATTTATTTCACCCTCATTCTTTTATATCTCTTCTATTTGAAGATTATTTCTAATTTCTTCTTCAGATATTTTCCCAATCCTTAAAAATCTTAACTTTTTATCCGTACAATCTATTATTGTCGTAGCAATCCCCGATTCAGTTTTTCCAGCATCTATTATTAAATCTATAGTACCTGAGAAATTCTTAGCAACCATTGCTCCACTATTGGCAGGTGACTCTCCTGAGAAATTTGCAGAAGTACCGATTATCCCACCAAAGTGTCCTTTTTTTTTCAAGATTTTTAAAATCTCTAAAATGATTTGATTTTCAGGAACTCTGAGTCCTATCGTGTTTTGAGAAGCAGTAACTTCTAAAGGAATTATATTGGGTTGTTTTCTTTTTAGAATTAGTGTTAATTGCCCAGGCCAAAAGGTGTATGCTAATTTTTTCTCTATCTTATTAAATTCTGCTATCTTTAAAGCTTCCTCAAAATCACTAACTAAAAGTAAAAAACCTTTGGATCTCTCCCGGAATTTAATGCTGTAAAGTCTTTCAATTAATCTTTTATTTAAAGGGTCCCCCCCTATCCCATAAACCGAATTCGTAGGAAATGCTATTAATTTACCTTCTATAATGTTATCTACAGCTTCCTCAAGATATATCCTAATATCCTCTATATCCTTTCCAGTAATTTTTATTAAAAATCCCATTGAATTTCAACTAAAATAATAAATGTTGAATAAACAATATTATTTAGATTATTCTGCTTGACTCTCTAACTCAGCAGAAATCCTTTTCCAACGTTTATCAACTGCCTCTTGGAGTTCTATTAATGATTTTTCTGTTATACTCGCAAATCTTTTCTGTTTTGATAAATATTCAACTAAGGGAAGCCTTTTTGAGGGATCTAACAAAGGTTGGCTTGGTTTTGATAGTTTTTTTATGCCATTTTCAACCTCGTAGAGGATCCATAATCCCGTTTTTATGGCCAATCTTGAGATTTCTATTGAATCTCTTGCCAAATATCCCCAACCAGGAGGGCACGGGGCAAAAATTTGAATATATTTACATCCCTTAATCGATTTCGCTTTTTTAAATTTTTCATATAAATCTAACGGATGGTCAATCGATGCTGTGGCAACATAAGGGATGTCATGTGCCTCCATAATTCTATATACTTCTTTTTTATATCTTTCTTTACCGAACGTAGTTGTTGTCGTAAATGCACCATGCGGGGTAGAAGAGCTTCTCTGTATCCCCGTATTCATATAAGCTTCATTGTCATAACAGCAATAAATAATGTTGGAGTTACGTTCTGCAGCGCCACTTAAAGCTTGAATTCCTATATCGGTTGTACCACCATCTCCTGCAAATACTAAGGTTGTCATATCTTTCCAAATACTATCAGGCCATCGGTGAGCTTTGGCTTTAAAAGCTGCATCAAATCCAGTCGCCGCTGCTGCACCTGCCGCAAATGCCATGTTAATAAATGGAAAGGTGGGCGCAGTTTTTGGATAAAGCCCAATAACTACATTTAGGCAACAAGCTGGAGTCACGAGTGCTGTATTTTTTCCCAATGCTTTCATCGCCCATCTAAGAGCAATTTCAAGACCACACCCTGCGCAACAAGCATTTCCCGGAAGGAAATATTCTTCTTGACAAGATTCATCTTCTATAACTTGTTTTAACGATACCATCTTTTATTTCACCTCCAATAAACCACTCCAAAAAGTTCCATGTATCATATCTTTTGGATATTCTCCTGTTTCGTGGAATTTTACTAAGATTCTTAATTGTTCTTTTTGCTCTTCGACCGAAACCTCACGACCGCCTAACCCATTCATCATTGGAAGAATTTTAGCAATTCCTTCCATATTATGTAATGCTGTTTTAACTTCACAAGATATTGGGCCTCCTGTCTGAGATCCAAAAGCAGTTGCTCTATCGATTACGCCTAAAACCTTAACTTTTTTAGCTATATCTACTATCTCTTCTGCTGGAAAAGGTCTAAAATGCCTTAACTTAACCATTCCAACCTTGTATCCCTCTTCTCTCACTTGATCAACCGCTTCTTCCATTTGAAGCGCTAGATCGCCATAAATCAACATTCCAACTGTAGCATCTTCCATTTTATACTTATGTATTAAACCATTTCCATAACTACGACCAAAAACTTTTTTGAATTCTATTGCGGCATTTCTAATTTTTTCCTTTGATTTTATCATTGCATCTTGGATCTTCATTCTAAATTCAGAATAAAAGCCTGAAGGCATTATTAAGTTTCCATGCATCATTCCCCTTTCAGGATCAATCCAAATATGAGGCCAACCCTTCTCATCTGGTAATGGTGGTAAATATTTATCTACTAAATCTTGATCTTCAATGATAATTGGTTTAGATGTATGGGATAATATAAATCCGCCATATGAAATGAATTTTGGCAATAAAATATTATGATCTTCGCATACCTTATAAGACATTAAAATCTCATCATAAATTTCTTGATGGGTTGCACAAAAAGAAGACATCCAACCAGTATCGCGCTGGCTACAGACATCAGTAAAATCCGCCCAAATATTCCATGGCGGCGCGGGACCACGACTAGCAATGGCAACCACTATCGGAAGCCTTGTTCCTGCCGCCCAATGAATCATCTCATGAGCGTAAAAGATTCCTTGTCCCGATGTAGCGGTAAATGTCCGCGTTCCAGCTATACTAGCTCCAACTACAGACGCAAAAACAGAATGCTCTGATTCTACTTTTACATACTGAGTTCCTGGCATTTCCCCAGCATCATAAAATTCAGATAATTTCTCAACTACAGTTGTTTGAGGTGTTATTGGGTATGCGCTAATTACTTGGACTCTTGCAGATTTAGCAGCGTATGCGGCAGCGACATTACCTTTAATTATTTTAACTTCTCTGGGTTGAATGAAATCCTCTTGTTTAGGTTTAATCATTTTTTGCTTCAGCCTCCCTTATCATCTTTATATTCTTTGATGGGCATTCTTTACTACAGATTCCACACCCCTTACAATAAAGATAATCTATTTTATATGTTCCATCATCCAACTTTGTGATTGTACCTTCTGGACAATACATCCAGCAAAATCCACATTTATTACAATTTTCTTGATCTATTACAGGTCTGAAAGTTCTCCAAGTACCTGTCGGACCAATAGCACCATCTATAGGTAAAGAAACTGGAATTGGTGGTAACTCCTCCCAACATGAATATTCTTGAACTATAGGGCGTTCCTCCTTTGATTTATTTATTTTCTTCCATTTCTCGGTATCAACCATTTTATCATACCTCTTTAACAGATTCGTAAGCATCTCGTGCCACTATCAAGTTCTTTTCTAATCTTGATTCTCCAAATTCTTTTTTTAATACTTTTTCCATGATATCAAGGTCATAATAACCAGTTATTTTTCCAAAGGCTCCTAACATCGGAATGTTTAAGATTGGTCCACTTGAATGCATGAAACCCCTGTTAATGCATATTCCTGTGGCATCAACTATGTAAACTTTTACATCCTTTGGTAATTTAGTTTTATCAAGAGGCTCAACACTATCTACAATTATTTTTACTCCCTCTTTAAGGTTATCTCTAATCCTTGGAATCTCTAATAATGATGTATCGAAAATGAACAAATAATCCGGTTCTTTTACGCTATCATATGTCCTGATCGGTTTATTTCTTGATATTTTAGTAAAGGCTTGTATTGGCGCCCCCCTTCGTTCAGCACCAATTATGGGGATGGCGATCGTATCCTTGAAACCTTTTTCATAAGCCATTTCAGCTAATAATTGCGAAGCAGTTATCGCGGTCTGTCCGCCGCGAGCCTCAAACGTTATTTCTATTATTCCATCATCAGTCAATATTTTCCATCTTTTATCTCATTGATTTTTTAATGATATCTTAACAACGCAACCAACCAAAACACAGAGAAAGACATTTTATTGGTTGCTTTTATAAAAGTAATACTAATTGTACTAATAATAATACAATTACTAACATTAATATAAAGTTTGGAATATTTACTAATTGATTTTTAATCCTATGCATATCTTCTCAACTTTATATCATATGTTATAAATTATAAAATAATAATAATTAATACCAAAAACACCATATAAAATAAAAAATTTTCGTTTATATCTTTAATGTTTAATATTTTAACAAGATGTCAGAAGAGATTAAAAGGTCTGAAGAAGAATTTTCTTTTCAATGTCCTAGCTGTACTAATGGTATAATCCAAATTAATAAAAGTATTTATGATCTTCCCGATGGAGATAAAATGCTAATTCTAAACTTCATATGTGATAAATGTAACTTTTCTAAAAATGATATAATCCCTTTATCAACAAAAAGAGAACCAGGAGTAATGATTTTAAAAGTAACTGATGAAGCTGATCTTAAATCGAAGATTTATCGCTCTCCAACTGGAAAATTAGAAATCCCCGAATTTGAATTGATCGTAGAACCGGGTCCAAGCGCTGATTTTTATTATACTAATGTAGAGGGGATATTAGACAGATTTCAAAATGCCGTCTCAATTTATAAAAATAATCTTGATAACGAAGATATTCAAAAAATTGAAGTTGAAAAAATATTAGAAAATTTGCACGAAGCCATGGAGGGCCAATTTCCATTTACTTTAAAAATAATTGACTCAATAGGGGGTAGCTACATCATCCCCATAGATAAATCAAAATTTGTTTTTGAGAAAATTGATTATAACGAAAATGATCAAGAATAACCAAAATTTTTAATAACTTTTTTAATAGAATATAGTGTAATCTATTAAGTCTAGCAATGATGATTTATAAAAAAAAGAAGTGATATGATAGAATGGCGATTAAAAAAGTTGGAATCTTAACAGGAGGCGGAGATTGCCCTGGATTAAACTCCGTCATTTATGGCATAATGCTAAAAGCGTTTGACGCTGGTGTAGAATGCATAGGGATTCAAAAGGGATGGAAGGGTTTTTTAGAAAACATCACGATGCCATTGAACATTGCTGATCACGATGATCTTCATACTATTGGCGGGACTATCCTATATACTAGCCGAACAAATCCCTATAAAGAATTAAGTAAGACAAAAACCGAAGAAGAAAAAGAAAAAATGAAAGAAAAAATTGCAAAAGAAATGTCAGCTAAATTTAATGAATTAGGGATTGACGCTCTCATTTGTATAGGAGGCGATGATACACTTGGCGTAGCAAATGCGATGCATAAATACACCAATGCAAAAGTTGTAGGATGTCCAAAAACAATTGATAATGATTTGGCTGGTACTCACTACACGTTCGGATTTTGGAGTGCCGTACAATTAGCCTCCAATTCAATGGATAATCTAACAACAACTGCAAGATCTCATCAAAGAGTATTTATTGTCGAAATAATGGGACGAGATGCTGGCTTTCTTACAATGTACAGCGGGATATCTGCCGGTGCTGACATCATTTTAATTCCTGAAACACCTTTTGATTTGGAAAAAGATGTAGTTGATGTCCTTAAGGAGAGATCAAACTCTGGATATAAATATCATATGATCGCTTGCTCTGAGGGTGCTTATCCTGATAATAATTCGTTAAAAAATCATTTTAAGACTATCTCTCAAGAAACCATTGATGGATTACCAAAAGACTCATTTGGGAATCCAGTTTTACCCGCATTAAATATGTCTCAAATTTTAGTTAAAGAACTAAATCTTAGAGACGATTTAAAAGGAGTATTTGAGAAAAATGGCGTGCAATTTGAATGTAGAAGTGTTGTATTAGGTCATACCATGCGTGCAGGTACTCCAACCTCTTTTGATAGGATTTTAGGATTGAGATTTGGATTAGCTGCAATGAAACTCTTATTAGATGAGGACTACGGGAAGATGGTCTCACTTCAAGGGAATAAAATAAAAACTTTTTCTCTTGAAGAAGGTGTAAAAAAGAAATATATTGAACCCGATAATGACAAAATGGAATTAAGGGATTTACTAATAAAAGTTCGATATTTATCTAAACAATAAATTTGTTTTTTTTTAATTCTTTCATTTAATCATCACTAAAATGGTATAATATAACCCCAAGCAATTATCAGAAATATTATAGATAATATAATAATAATTATGATCTCGTAAATAACTCCTCTTTTTTCATAAGATAAATTGGGTAACCAAGCAAACTTCTCCTCTCGTATTTTTACAATAAATCTATGTAAGATCAAATTTTCACCCCAATTTATATCTTTATTAACTTCTTTTTTTTTCTTTTGTAGAGGGCGAATAATTCCCCAGTCCCAAATATCCATTAATAATGAAAAAAATGCACCTAAAAAGAAAAATATTAAAATTTCATAATCTATAATGGTGATTATTACTAAAAGGCTCAATGGTATGATAGTAATTAACATCATCCAAATTAACCAAAATTTATCTCCTTTCTGTCTTCCTTCTGTATGATAAGTTATATTTGAAAAAATATCTACGATAAAGTGAGATAAAAATGCTAAAATAATCGTTAAAATGATAGCTAAAGGAATATAAATTAACCTAAATAAGATAATTTGTATTAAAACTCCCACTAAAATATGAGTAATACCATTCATTTTTCTATTGCTTTTTTAAAAAAAAAATTTAGTCTGATATACTTTATAATAGTAGGACTTATAAAGAATTGTTTAAGGATGTTTTTAATATTTTAATATTGATATTTTTCTATACTTCGTGAAATTTAAGTTTCATTCAAAAAAAAGTATAAAGTTTATATATGATCAACACCATTTGATGATCATATAATAAAAAATTATATTAAATACTTGTGAGGTAGATAAAAAATGAATGAAACAAGAACAAAAATGGTTCATATTGCTTTCACTGAAGGTGAAAAGGAAGAAATAAAGCAATGTGCTAAAAATGATAATATGACTGTTTCTGAATTTATCAGAATATCAATTAGGGATAAAATGAGAAGAGAAAATAATCCTAATCTTTTCTCTTCTGGTAATATGAATCCCGAATTAATTACTAATCTTCTTGAGAATCAAAAAAAACAAATAGAATATCAAAAAGAATTAATGGTTAAAGTAGAAACTTTATCTCTTATTAATGATTCCGTAGAAATGCTTAAAAGCATGGTAAATAGACCAGAATTGGAAGAAAAAGAGAATAAAGTTGTAGATGTTCTTAGAGTATATGGAGAATTGAAACCTAACAAAATAATGGAATATTCCGGTTATAGTAGTGAAATGGTTTCTAAAATAATTACAAATGATAAGAAGTTCAAATATAACATCAATACCGGAGGTTTTAGTTTAAATGAATAGACCGACAAATAAGACCATAATTGAAAAATATCTTAATCATTTCAGACATTCTAATCAATCCGTTAAAATGAGAGGTTCAAGTTTAAATTACTTTTTTGAAGAGAAATATTTCAATTATTCTGGTCATGTGTTTGATATTGATACTTCGGTTTTAATTGATTATTTTGAATACTTGAACAATTTAGATTCTATTAGCATTAAGACTAAAAAGAACAAATGGAGTATAATCAATTCCTTTCTCAATTTTACAATGGAATATTATCAAAAGCACGAATTTATCGTTATAATTCCTAATTTTTCAATTAATTGGAAAAAGACTCATAAAAAACCAGAATCTAATAAAACCATAATTGCTAATATCGAGGAAATTCAAGCCATTCTGAATTACTTAAAGATTCATAATTATAAGCATTATTTAATCTTTAGAATGTTTATTGAAACTGGAATGAGAAAAGGAGAAGTAATTAATGCTAAATATCCGGATCTCAAATTAGAGGAAAGATACAGTAACGGAATTGGAAAAACTGGCGAAAAAATTTATTACTTCTCTGAAAATTACGCAAAACACCTAAGAATTTACTTTAATCAGAGAATAGGATTAAATATTGAAGGTAAGGAATTATTCATTAATAAACATCTCAGAAAATACAGTATTAGAGGTTTTAACCTTATTCTTAAAAATGTTTGTTCAAAATTAGGGATTAAAAAGAACATTACTTGTCATACTTTCAGAAGAACTTTAAATACATTGAGGAAAAAGATGGGATGTGATAATGATACGGCAAAAATCTTAATTGGTCATAAAACCAGAGATGTAAATATTGAAAGTTATACTATCTTTAACTATGATGATTTTATAGCCTTATATGATAAATGGAATCCTTATCAAACTTTAAATCTTTAATTTTTTTTTAAATATCTAAAACTCTTTCATTTTCTAATTTAAGTCGTTCTTTATAACTCATTTTATAATGTTTTAAATGATATTCTTCAAAAGTTAATCCAAACTTTTCTTTAATATTCTTCTCACTATCTTTAATTAATTTTTCATATAAATTAATCCTCTCAGGATCTTTTGTTTGTTTAAGTAATTCTCGAGGATCTTCTTTTGGAAACTTATAATTAAATTCAAGAGATTTATCAGAAATATGAATTCTTATCTTATTATATTCAGTTCTTAAATCTAAATATTCTTTTTCAGTAAAATGTTTTAATTCTTCAAGTTTATTTAACCATTCTTCATAAGTGAACCCTCTTAATTTTCCTTTTTTATCTACAAATCTCTCCTCTAATTCTTCCTTCGCTCTTTCAATAAGGCTTAAACAATTTTCTTTTACTATCAATCTTTCGTGATCTTGTTTCTCTCCTAATTTATTTATTTTCTGTTGTTTACCTAATGCTATAATATTTAACATTTCTTCCTCCTTACCTTTTAATATTTCTTTTCTTAGGTTTCCTAAATAGGATTGATTGATTTTATCGGTATGATCCTCAATGCTTGGAAAATATAATATCCCCTCTTTACCAATTGGGTATAATATTTCATCTTGAAAGCATTTCTCCTTATGTTTTAAAAAACCCTCAAAAATACCCTTCTCTTTACTCCATTTTGTCTTTATAGTTATTGTAAAGTCTAAATCTTTAGGCTCTTTTATATCATTCCAATTATATGGATTATTGAGAAAACAATCCATTATAGCAGTTTGAATAAGGCTTTGAAAGAGAAATCCAAAAGGATGAGTTAAAAAATATTTATTATCCCTAGTATCAATAAAATAATCAATATTATTACTAAGCATTTGATTAAAGTATTTAATTGGTTCATGACCATATTTTGTCTCTATTTCTTGTATTCTCTGGTGTTGTTTTTCAATTTCTCCTAATTTGATTTGGTGATCCCAATTTTTATATGGGTATTTTATAAGAGGATGAATAAAATAAAGCTTATTTTTATCTTGTTTCAAATATCTTCCTCTTAATTTAGCAAGAATACGTTGTACTGTTGGTTTTGAGCAGAAACCCTTTTCTTCAACCATAAATTTTTCAATATCTTTATTTCTACAATAAGGATTTTTAGAAACATAATTTATTATCTCATGGTCATTACTTACATACTTTTTAGTGTATTTTGTCATTTTTATCATTTTGAGAATATATAGTTATTTACTATCATTTATGATGATTGCCATCGTATATGTATATACTAATATTAGTTATGATTATTATTAAATATTATTATTAAAAATTAATAATGACCTAAAATGATAGATAAAAAGTTAATTGAGAAGTATAAAGAACCTAAAAATGAGAAACCAATATTAAATGCTGTTATAGATCCAGAGGATAAAGAAAACTTGGAGAAATCTGCTAAAGAAAATAATGTCTCAGTAAGTAAGGTTGTAAGAATAATAATAAAAGAATTCTTTAATAGGAAAAAAGGTGAATGATCGCATGGAAGATAAAGAAAAGATGATAAAATCTATATGCTCAGTAATTGATCTGCTCTATGCAAGATTAGAGAAAAGCAATAAGCGAATAGCAGAATTAGAACAAGAATTAAAAGATGATGTACTTCAATCAAAATAAATACTTGTGAGGGTAGCTTAATTTGAGAAATACATCATCTAATAATAATATTGATTCAAAGTTAAAAAATCTAAGCTTAGAAGAGCAAAGAAAAAAGTATTGCTATGAAAGTGGTTGTTATGACTGCCAATTCTTTATAAGAACAGATTCTACCGTTTCTGGATGTTCTTTAGGATTAGAAATTTCTGAAAGCAAAAGGAGACGGAAAGAAAAAATTAAGAACAATGATAGTGATATAAAAAAATACGATAAAATGGAGGGATTCATGTGAATTATCCACAGAACTTTAACATTATCCCCTTACCGAGAAATTGTAAAATACCTAATTTCAAATGGCAA
>JAEOTJ010000460.1 GCA_016839905.1 Promethearchaeota archaeon
AAGTCACGCCTTTGGAGAAAATGTAAGACCTAAAGAGATTTTTCGAAATCTTTTTAGGCAGTTTTCGAGGAAAAAGGAATCTCGCCCTTTTAAGGGCGAATAGTTCAAGAAAAACGTTGTTTCCAGCCTTCGATAGCTTCAAGAATTAATTTTTTATCATCAGTAATTAAAGGTGTAGGAATGTTTTTATAATTATTTACCCAAGTTCCAACCGAATGTAGTGTTACTGAATAGCCTTTATTTTCTAAAATCACGTCGCTAACACCTTGGAGAGCTTTACTAAATTCAATTCCGGTAAAATTATCTAATTGCTGAATTAAATTGTTAAAAGCATTATTAATTAATTTACTTACATTTCCCCCGGACTCAGGTTGGGTTGATGGTGCAGGAGTAGTAGGCGCTTTAGAGAGCTTTGGAGGCGAAGCCTTTCTAAGGGGGGCCGTAGGCATTTCTTGGGGTGGGGCCATTACTTTAGGTGCAGGTGTAGTAGGCGCTTGCATAGACCGTAGAGGAGTAGCCTTTACAGGGTGCCTCATTCCGCTTGGAGGACCTCCAACTGTTCTTCCCATTGGCATTCTGTCTCCTTGAGCGGAAGACCATGTTGTTTCAATTATGGAGTTTAACTTATTAATTATTGGTGGATAATTTGTTCCAATACCAATGCAATTATTAAGTGGATCTTTAGAATCTTTTTGATGGATTGCGATTATTAGATATTTATTATCCCCTTTTAAAGCGAATAGATTATCATTTTTAAGTTGTTTAAATTCAAGATTATTTATGTCTTTTAAACCTCTTACAATACTATTAGTATGAGGATCTGATGATGCTATTTTTATTTTTATATCTTTTGAGATATTATTAAAAAGGTCCTTATTTATAAAATTCTCTAGTTTAGGTACGATTATAGTAATTAAATTCTTAGAATTATTTATTAAATTACTAATTCCATCTTTTATTATATTTTCATTATTAATAAGCCAAATATTATCTATATTTATTTTATCTGTTTGATTAGTAAAATCAATATAACCTCTCATACATTGTTCAATAGGTTGATTTAAAGCAGAAATCTGATTAATAGTATCTTGAATAATATTTGTCAAGTTCTCAGAAATTACATTTTTTAAATCAATTATACTATTCGAGAGATTTTCTATATTATTCTCTGTAATTACTTGTATTTCATTTAATTTATCTTGAATATTTTTAAGTAAATTAAGAATCAAATTTTTAAATTCATTTCGTATTTGAATTGACTTATTAATAATTTGTTGAATTGGGGGTTCAAGATCTTTTTTTATAGTTATAGTGGTTTTTTCAAATTCAACTTCAATTAATTCAGTTAAAGCATTAGTAAATTCATCAACCGAAGTTTGTATTTTTTTTTGGAATACTTCTTCGATAACAGTTATAACACTTACCTCATTCTTTTTAAGTCCTAATTCCTTTACTAATTCAATTAAATTTGTTTTAATATCCATTATTACTTTAATTAAACCTGTAAGTTGCGTTTGAGTAATAGTTTTAAGTTTTTGATTTAAACTTAAGATAATATTTTCCGTATCAGATAATATTGATTTCATTTCAAGAATAGTATCAAATTCACCAATAATATCTTCTATATCTATTTTTTGAATTAGTAAAACTTCATCGAGATCTTTTTTTATCTCTTGAAATTGACGATAAAAAGTATTTAATTCAACCTTATTTTCATCACTCTGAATAATTTGAGTCAGGGAATTATTAATTAATTCTTGAACTTGATTTGCAATATTTGGAATATTTTGATTTATATTTGAATAATAACTTAAGATTGGTGCAATAGGTGGAATTGCTAAAAAATATTTAAGAATTTCTGGTTTTTTAGGCTCAATTTGAACATATAAACCCATATTAATAAGATCATCAATGATTTCTATAAATGAATCTCGATCTAAGTTCCCCATAATCGCATTTAATTCCTTTAAAGTTAAAGGAGATTGCCCTAAACTATTTATATATAAATTAATAGCTTCATTTGATAGCTGAAGGTTCTTTAAAAACTCTTCCATTTTATAATGCCCAAAATTTAATTTATTTAATTAGATATAGAGTTTAAATAATTAAAAATATTTTCTATTACTTTTAGATAAAAATTAAATATTAGTATATTTATTCTTTATTCAATATTTGCATTAAAGTGGGTATTATATATATGAGTGCTACATATGAGGATGTGTTTATCTATTTAGATCTAACGAAGGACATATTGAAAAAAAAAGATGTAGTTAAAGCAATTATGGCATATATAAAAGAAAAGAATAAATCTAATTTAAAAGGGCATTATGGTATTCTCATCTTCCAAGAAGAAGGAAACCCCGTATTTATCACGGACAAAAAAGATTCAAAAATAATTGCAAAAGTTATTGATGAGAATTGGAAATCCCGCCCGAAAAAAGAAAGCTTTTTTGAAAATGGTTTATTTTACATATTTTCTTTTATTGCCGAAACTGTACGAAAAAAATCAAAAAATAATAGAGTTATTGTAATTACAGATACACCAAGTGATCTTAATGACGAATATCAAGAAGCTGTATTTAATCTAGTAGATAAAATAAAATATTTTCCAACCTTTATTGATATTATTAGAATTGCTGGAAAAGATGATAAATTCTTTAAAGATGATGTTAAGTTAAATATTTTAGCAAGCGACACGAAAGGAGGAATTTTTCAAGTACGAGATAAAAAGAACTTTTCAGATACTATATTAAGATTGATAAAGCAAAAGCAATTAGTTACGACTTTTAAAGATCAACCAGATCAAATTAAAATCAATCAAGATGACTATGCTTTTTATAGCAGATTAGCAAAATCTTTAAAAAGAAAGGAATCAATGGATCTGCTAGCTTGTTCTTTTTGTCATGAAGAAATTTGTCCAGTTTGTATGGATGTTACTGATGTTCCAATGTTATGTGAAGAATGTGGATCAGGATTTCATTCTTGTTGCGTAACTAATTATGTTATTAATCATAATATTGGTATCCCCCATATCTTTAGATGTCCAGGTTCAGAATGTGATATTTTGCTTAAAATCGATGAGGATGAAATAATAGAAGTTTTAGGTGAAGAAAACATAACTTCAGTTAAGGAGTACATTGGTACAGAATTGGAACAAGAAATTTCAAAAGAAACTGATGATACTCCAAAAATAATTGGTGTAGAAACAGTATCTGAAACGAAACAAGAACTTGAAAAAAAACCTCAAAAAGCAAAAGCTCAAGAATCCACTACATCCCCTACACAAGCAAGTGGAGAACCTTCAAAAAAGATTCAAGTTGGGGGATTTTTTGGAAAAGTGTATTCAGTTAAAAAAGTAGGAGACAAGTTAGTATATGAAAAAATAACTAAACAGACTACATCGACTTATCAAGCTGAAGTTACAGTAGAAGTACCTAAAAAGGCAGAGCAGTTGAGTCGCCCGAAACCTAAGAGTAGAAAAAGACCTAAAATAAACATATGTCCTGTTTGTGGAACCCCTTTAAAAGATAAACGAAATCAATGCAATAATTGTGGATATAAATTTACTTAGTAATAGCAATAAGATATTTTAAAATTAATTGTAAGTAATTAAATGAGAATTTTTAATATTTAAGAATCTCAACAGATTTTCTATAAAAATAAATAAGAAATTAAATATTGTATTTATATAAGAATAAAACTTTGATAATAATGGAAGCAGAGAAAGATTCTATAATTCCAGAAGAAATTATATTTTATATTGATTTACTTACAGATTTTTTTAAAAAAAAAACCCTCATTAAAGGTATAAAAAATTTTATTGATGAGAAAACAAAATATAACATTCCTAGTTCTTATGGAATTTTAATGTTTCAAGATAAGCAATCTTTGGTAAATATTTTTGATCAACAAGATAATAAATCAGTTTTAGAAATAATTGAAAAATCTTGGGAAAATCGAGCTACTGAAAAAAGTTTATTTGAAAATGGCCTTTTTGAAGTTCTTTCTTACATTTTCAATAAAGCAAGCAAGGGAGAAAAAAAGATATTTCGAATAATTGTGATTTCTGACACGCCTAGTATGAGATTGGAAGATTATTATCAAGCTATTTATGATTTAATATTAAAATCGAAGAGTTTTTCTACTTATATCGATATTATTCGAGTAGGTACTGAAAAATTGTATGATGATGAGGTAAAATTAAAGGTTATAACTAGTGAAACTCATGGTGGTACCTTTTATTGTAATAATCATAAACACTTTTTAGAAGTTTTGAGTTCTTTAGTAAAGAGCAGACAAGAATTTAATATAGTCACTGGAGAAGGAGAAGATGAAAGAACTCAAGTATTAACAGAAGATAAGACTTTTTATGAAAGACTTGCAGTAGATTTAATTTCCCTTGATTCTGGAGAGGATGAGATTTGTTCTTATTGTAATAAAGAAACATGTCCAATATGTGATACTTTTTCTGATACAGTTAATAAATGTTATAATTGTGGTACAAAATTCCATGGTTGTTGTGTTGCAAAGTATGCAATAGAAAATAATGTTGGATTTCGACA
>JAEOTJ010000461.1 GCA_016839905.1 Promethearchaeota archaeon
TCCCATAAGAGAATTCTTGTTCAAAGGAAAGGTCTTCAATGACAAGCCCTTTCTTCTTGTTAATGCAATAGTTCACTACTTTATCCATTTTAAAACTTAAATGATCCCAACTCTTGTTCTTACGATATGAATGCAGGTTTCGAAAGTGAATTTCTTCATGACTCATGAAATTACCCATTTCATCCACATTACTGAGGGAAACAAAGTTAAAATTCATATCAAGCCCGACCGCTCCATTTTCGAATCCATGAATAGGCTCTACATCAAGAACCTCATAAGAATAATTATAGATTTTTATAAAATTTCAACGAACAGTTGAAACAATATTAGAAATGATTATGTCTTTATTGTATTCTAAGATGTTTCTATTCAAATTTTCTTCTAATTCTTCAATAATTTCATTATTCTCAGCATATTTTTTTTTCTTTTCGGAATCTCTTTGCTTGCACAGAGATTGTCTCAAGGAGTCTTAGTTGATTTGTCGAAATCCATGGACCCTCAGAATCTATAGCAGCATAAGGGATGTTGCTTTTATTAGCTAGTGGACGTATAATAGCTTGCGAATTCATTGCTGGTTGGCAATTAAATGATCCTAGATTGATTAGTCCATCAAAATGACCTGATTTTATTGATTGTATAAATCTACCTGTAGTAATCAACGTTTCATTAAAAACAAAACAAGAGATATATTCACGGCTTTCTTCTATCAATTTCTTAAATGATATTTTTTCATCACATAAGAATCCTGTTTTCCCTATTATTTTACGGATTTTTTTTATTTTAAAATCGAGATAAACCATTACTATTTTTGCAAAGATTGCTTTTAATGCATCATATTTATGCCGTTTAAATAATAAAGAATAAATTAATCCTGCTAAATTCAATTGCTTTTTTGATTTTAATCTACCAATTTCAAAATTATACCTCATAAACCACTCGTAAATTATCCAATAAGTTCCTTCAGTTAAATCTATTACTTTAGGGATAATTCCATTTTTAAGAAAATAATCTTCGAAAGGGTAATGTATAAACAATAAATTTAATCCACCAAAAATTAGTACTTTTGGTGTATCCTCAACATTTGTTTTTAGAGGTATTTTAGAAATCTCCTTGGCCCATTCAATTAATCCTTTTTTAATAGATCTCCTCAGATTTTTAACTTTTCCAAATAATTTATTAGTTGTTTTTTCAAATTTCAATAAAGCTTCTTCAGGATTTTTTGCACAAATATGTAAAGTATTTTCTGCTTCTGTTAAAATATGTCCTAATATATATAGTATTACTTGAGCTTCTAAAAAACTGAATTTTAATCCCATCCATTTACCTTTTTTGCCCAAAGAAGCACAAAAAATCACATTTTCAATTTTTAGTCTTTTAGAAAAAATGTCCCAAAGAGCAGGCCAACCCCCATTTTGACATGGTCCTTCTTGTTCTAATGCATTTCGATATATAGTGATTTCATTTTTACTGCGATTTTCATAAACATCTTTTAATATACCACCTGCAATTGCTAATGTTGGAACACATTCTCTCCCAGAGCAAATCTTTTTGGCATATTGAAATGTATCATTGTCAGTATCATCAACAAATCTAATGTTTTTACCATGAACTTTGTAATAATTCTCGATTAGACGCTTTCCGTAATAATTCCTTGCAGCAGGCTCTACATAAACAATTCTAGGGTCATTAAATTCTACTCGTTTACCACTACTATCAATAATATATTTGTAATTATCAGAAAATCTAGCTCTATTGAAATTAGTTTTATTTGAATTTTCTTTTTTTATTTTTTGTTCAGTTATAACCATTTTTCTTTCATTAATTCTATTTAACTGATTTTATTAGATTTTTTTTGCCGTTCTTCAATTATATCTAAAAATGCTCCTACTCGCGTATCAAATCCAGCATGGGCTGTATGTGAATCAATCTCAAGGTAACAAAAGAGAGCTCCTTCAAGTTCATTACGAAAAAGATGATATGCAATACTATCAGGGCCACAGGAAAAACATGATATAAAACATACATATAAGTTTGGATTTTCTTTTACATGAAACAAACAATTGTATATTTGTTGTGTATATGTCCATACATTAAAAGCATGCCCAATATTATTATCCAATTGTGGAAATAAATCAAGTGGGATTACATTGTATCCTCTAACAATTATTTTACGAGGAAGAGAAAGATTTACATCAGGATCAAATAGGATATAAGGTCTTCCAGCAATAACTACAGTTGGTTTTTCCTTTAGTTCCTTAATAATTTTACTTCCTAAGTCAGAATAAACTTCTTTAAACTTAAAGAAATATCTAAGCGCGTTTTTAAATGCATTTTTAGCTTTTTTCTTTGATAATCCTAATCTAATACCCATATTTTTAATTTCTTTTAAACTAGTATGGATTAAATTCTTTTTTAATCCAATATGAGGTGAAAGAAGCTTACTTCGTATATTTGTAAAAGCTGCTGAAACAATATCCGGAATATTACCTGTAGATACACACGTATAACTGTGTCGTGCGCCAACCGGATTTTCAAATTCAAGAATATGAGGGAGGAATATATAATCAACATCTTGTATAAGCAAATCATAGACCGCTCCATGAACCAATTCACATGGATAACATATAGCCGCACATGTTTTAGTATTACCAACTTTTGATGGTTTTGAAAGAATAATATTAAAATTTAATTCATTAAATAATTTAGCATAAAATGGAAATAAATCAAAAACCGACAAAACCATTGGAATGCCAACAGTGCCCAATGGATTTTCCAGAGGTTCGGGATTCCAATCTTCAAACATTAATTTATTTCTAATATCAATGACATCTTTACCCTCTTTAATTTTATCTCCTTTTTCACGTAATAGAGTATATTTAGAACAATTACCTCCAAAAGGATATGTATTTCCACGTATTGATATTCTTTGAATTTCACAATTATTATTACAAACTTTGCATCGAAACACATTTTTCATTTCCATTTGTCCTTTTACTAGAGATGTTAGAGAAAAATTTCTCTCAGAAATATCTCCGTTATCAAGTCTATCTTTTAACATCAAAGCGGTTCCAAAAGCTCCCATTAATTCCGGATAGGCGGGTACTACAATTTTTCGCTTAGATCGTGCAGCCATAGCTAAAGCGACTGATCTATTCAATGCTACTCCACCTAGAAATAGAATAGTTTCCCCTAAATGTCTTGGACCGACGATCCGTGATATATAATTGTCAGCTATCGAATAAACTAATCCAGCTATAACATCTTCTCTGTTACTTCCTTGTTGAAGAGCATTTCTTAAATCTGTGTTTATAAAGGCGGCACACCTCTCTCCAAACGCAATAGGATTAGCACTTTTTTCAGCTATTTCACTAATTTTCATAACATCGATTCCCATATCTACTGAAGCAGATTCTTCAAGAAAGCTTCCAGTTCCTGCCGAACAGCCCTCATTCATCGCATAATCCACGGGAATCCCTTTTAAAAAAGAGATGAATTTAGAATCTTGACCTCCAATCTCAAATACAGTATCCACATCTGGAACCTCTTCGGCCGCTGCTCTTGCATGAGTTAAAATTTCATTAAAACTTCGACAATTATCAAGATACACTGAAACCATTTCCCTGGCCGAACCTGTAGAACCTGCTTGTATAATCCTTATCTTTTTATCACCGATTTGTTCAATGAGTTCCGTTAAGCAGTTCTTCGTAGCTGCAATAGGATTTCCTAAAGTTCTTAAATAAGAGCTAGCGCAAATAATACCATCTTGAACATCATATAATACTGCTTTTGTTGTAGTAGAACCTGCATCTATCCCTAAAATATACGTTCCCCCCTCAACTAATTCACTTTTAATAGATTTCACGCGATAATCTAGTAAATCTTCATTATTTTTAAGCGGTTCATGAGTGTCAAAATCAATTTTAGAATCTGAAAACCATTGTTCATATGGTGGGAAATCACTCTCGTTAGTAATCTCAGCAGCATATAGCGAAGCACCAAAAGCCTCTAAATAAGGACTTTCTGGAAGGATTAAAACCTCTGAATTACTTAAAAATTGACGTAAATTCTCGATTAAAACTGAATTTGAACTTACACCTCCAGCAACCACTATTAAATCCTTGGACCATTGGGCTAAATCAATCATCTCGCTGACTTTTCTTGCCAAATCAAATATTAGGGTTTTCGCAATATCAGCTGATTGACAAACACCTTTATTAAGTTTATGTGTAGCATCAGTCTTACAATGAACAGAGCAACGCGTTGCCAATTGGGTAAACTTTCCCTCCGAACTGGCTTTAATTCCTTCTTTAATTGTTAAACCCATTCTTTGAAACTGTTGGACAATAAACTCACCTGTTCCAGCGGCACATTTTGAAGATGAGATGATGTTCTTAATTATTCCATCTTTCATTGGATAAATACTAAACGTCTCACCACCAAGTGAAATGAGAACATCAGGTTTTATATTTAGATGAGAGAGAGCTCTTTCAAGGCATTCCACCTCTGAATAGTATGGTAAAGAAAGAAATTTTTTAGCAGCTTGACCAGTTATTGCTATTTTTGATAATCTTTTAGTTTCGTGAATAAAAAGTATTTCTTTTATCTTCTCAAGGGGTTTGCCTTCATGTCGTATTATTTTATGAGTTGCTTTGCCATCTATCGTTCTTCTTACCCATTTAACGCTAACAGCACCGACTTCTAATCCTTCATAATCATGAATATTTACTGCTTTTTCAGAAAGATTACTTTCTATTACCACATCAAATCACTTGTATCATTTAATGAAGTTCTAATGAAATCTTTACATATGAATCTTCACTATTACTTGAAATGTGAATGTCCAAAACATTGCAACTTACTGTGGTTTTTAAAAGTCTTTTATATAAACCTTCAGTAATACCACAAATAAAGTAGAAAAAATAAGTAGAATCTCCTGGAGGTCTTAAAAACTCTGGATCCTTAATTTTATATACAACTCTATTTTCTTGGAGCTCTACAATTATTACCTCAGGATTATCCTGGACTAGATCAAAAGAATCATAAAATTCCTGAAAAAACTTTAATTTAGCTTGAATGCCATAATCCTTCCTAAGGCTCTCAAACTGATTAATTATTTCCTCTCCAAGAGGAAATTTGAAATTGTCTAAAATCGCTCTACCAATTTCCTTAAAATCTTCTTCTCTATCAGGTATTTTATCCTTTAAAGCAATGAATAATGCTTTTATAAATGAACTAACTACCTTCCTAGGGAGATATTTCCTTTTCTTACTAAAAAATAACTTTGCTCTACTTACCTCTTTTTTATTTACTAATCCTTCTGCTTCCAATACTATTACATATTTAGAAACGGTATTTCTTTGAATATTGGTTTTAGTAGAAATTTCTGTAATAGTTAATCCTAAGGGAGATTCATCCAATTCATTTAATATCTCTAATTTATAATCTCTATTTTTTACCATATAATTCTCCTTAACATTATAAAGAGAATAAAATTTTATAACTTTTTTCTTATGTTGTGCAACAATGCACAATATTTAAATATGACTCTCCTAATATAATTATTAGTAAGAAGAAAAAAAATGATATATGCTTAACATTAAACTTTTTATGCAAAAAAAGTGATAATTTAAAAATATAGGTAAGAATAATGAGTCAACCTAAACTTTTACTGACAACTCCTTATTATCCATATCCTACCCTGCCAGCGAATGATTCACTTACAGATGCTACAGGGCAGCGTTTTACGAAAGGTGATGATATTTTCACGATGTGTTCTCATACACATTGTTTCGGTAATCATATTTTAGCACAAAATATTGATATCCCATCAACCATTTTTGAGTATCCAAGATGGGAAATGTTTACAAAAGAAGTAGAAAAAGGTTATGATATAATTGGGATAAGTGCTCTTCCTGTTCATTTAGACCATGTAATGAGAATGTGTGAATATATCCGAGAAAACTCTCCTAAAACAACGATAATGTTAGGATCTTATGCTGCACAAGCATTTAAATCTAAATATGATGAAGAAACTCAAAAGAAATACGTTGATCATGTGGTTAAGGGAGAAGGAGTTAAATTTTTACGAGAATATCTTGGAGAAGATACAAATCGACCCATACAACAGAAATTAATGCCTAAATGTGGAGCTTCCCCTTGGTTTTTTGACAAATATCCTAATGGCAATATTGCCTTCCTCGTATCTGGTCTTGGATGCCCTGGAAGATGTGATTTCTGCTCTACTACAGAAATGTTTGGATATGAACGATTAGAAGTGCTTTCACCTGAGGAATTAATTAAACATATACATCTTTATTATAAGAATTTTCCACAAATTTGCCAAGTGTTTGTAATTGAGGAAGACCATTTTCGTCATCCAGAGTATCTTATTAAAACTAAAGAATATTGGGAAAAAAATCCTGAAGTTATAGAACAAATAGATTGGTTCGCTTTTGGTTCAGTGGATCATATTTGGAAATTTGCAGAAAAATATGGTTGGGATACTCTTGGGGAATTGGGAATAGGAGCTATCTTTATTGGTGTAGAATCTAAATTTGCGGGAGAGCATGGTTATTCTAAAGTAGAAAAGGCAGACGCTAGAGAAGTCTTTGCAAAACTTCATTCTCTTGGCATCAGAACAATAGGGGCTTGGATTTGTGGATGGGATTTTCATAATCATACTAATATGTATGAAGATTTAAATTATTTTGTAGGATGTTATCCTACATTTCAACAAATAACCCGTTTGTCTCCATTTCCGGGCACTCAACTCTATGAAAAAATGAAAAAATGTGGGCGGTTAAAGAATGTTGAATGGGAGGATGTTCACTTTTGGTCTGGCTCTCAGGATAATGTCGCTTTAGAACCTCATGAAACTTTAAATCTCACTGAATATGGATATAATTTATTATATAAAACATGGGGAGCTTCAATACTTCGAAAACTTGATGTGACCCTCCAAGGATATGAAAATGCCATCAACTCTGATAACATCCTGATGCAAGAACATAAATCCATTTTCTTCAAAAACCAGGCATCTATTTTATGGACTTTATTGAGTGCCCAGGAGCGATTTGCGCCTAATGGAGTAGTAAGGCGCCGGGTATTAAAAATAGATGAGAAATATCGAAAATTAATAGGTGAACCTACGAAAGTTCAGCAAATCCTAGCAAATAGACTTGAAAAAAATGCTATAAAATTTAAATTAAAAAATATAACTGATCCATTTAATCGTCATCCTAAGATAGATCCTGCTAAGAAGTATTTCTACTTAAAAGATGGGAAAACTAGTGAGAATGATAAGCCTTATAAAACAGAAGTACTAACAAAAACTCCTTTTGACCTGAAAAGGAGTAATTTTCTTTTCAAAGTCGGTGGATTCGGTTTAAAACTGATACAGACTCTCGGTCATACTTGGGACAAACCTTTAGATGATAGACTTATAACATGTGTAAAAAGAAGAAACTATCAAGCTGCATTTTAATTTAAATTATTTATTTCTTATTTTATTATGACAAAAATAACACGATCTCTGGGGAATAGTCCTATCCATGAATATCCTTCAGATTATTTTCCACAGGGGTGTGGTTTTTGGTATGAGCTCTCTGAAGGTTTAGATACAGATAAAAAAATGTTTTTCAGAGATAGCACGCATGGAAATGGGAATCCCGAAAGTACAATTGTATTCGTGCATGGTAATCCTGAAAATTCCTATACTTATAGAAAAGTTATTAAACACGTTGTTAATAGCACGAAAAAACCAATCAGAATTATAGCGATGGACCATATTGGTTTTGGTTTATCTGATCAAGCCACGTTCGAAATGGTTTGCATGGATCATTCGAAAAATCTCCTGCAACTTATAGAACATCTTGATCTAAAGAATGTAACGTTAATAGTTCATGACTGGGGGGGTCCAATCGGTATTGGTGCTTTCCTAAAGGTTCCTGATCGAGTATCGAATCTTGTCATATTGAATACGACGATTTTTCCAATGCCAGATACAGGTATAACCTATCTTACTTATCCTTCTCGACGTGTTCCATGGGCTAAATCGCCTAAAAGAATTCCAAATAAGAATTGGGGTGCATTTGCTGCTACTATAATCTTTATTGAACCAATGGAACCTCAAGATTTATTATCAAAATTGATGGCCTCCATGTTTGAAGTGGAGAAAGAAAATTATCATCAAGAGGAGAAAATGGCTCAAATGGTTTTTAAAGAACAATTTGACTCTGAAGCAAATATTTTAAGTTCAAAACGTTTAGTTCTCCAAACCCCCACTTGGGGGCACGGTAATACTTATGTAGAGCCTAAGCTAGGAGAAAGGGACACTACAGGATTTTATCACTTCATTCAAGAGAATATTGGGCCTTTATGGGGTCCAAAAGGGCAAAATATTGGTGTCCGTGCAGTATTAGGAAAATGGGATCCATGTGCTAAAGATGAAGTTATAGATCAGTGGATTGGACATCTGCCTCAGCTTGCCGGAAAGACTCAGGAATTTCAAGATGTAAGTCATTTTATAGAGGAATTTAAATATAAGGAAATTGCCGAAGCGATCATGAATGTGGCAGAATTAGATTAGACAGAATTATTAAAAATCTTCCATTATATAATAATGAGCCCAGGAAACATACCTAACTCTTTTAAATAGGTCAAAATCCAAATAAGGTGTTTTAAAAACCGTCTTAAAGTTTGTATTTAAGAGGGCGTGTTATTATGATAATATTAGGGTGTAATATGGTCAGAATACCTTGCAAGAGAAAAATCTTTTATTTTTCATCTCTATAAAAAACTTAGCATATAATCCAATTTATTCGCAAAATAAAAATAAAAATTTATAATTTCTTTTCTCTACTTTTATAAAATATAAAGCTCGCGATGACAATGAAAAGAGCGACAAATATTTGTAGTATTCCACTGACTACGTTTTCCAAGCCTAAAGCAATCAAGCCTAATCCTAATTCAAAAATCGCAAGATAGTTTAATAGGGCTAAGAATTTATTCTCTATCTCGGATGCTTTAGTATTCAATGAACTTCTCTGCCTATTTAAGGTTTCTCTTATTCTTTTAATTATAGCATCCGTCTGGTTGGCAAAATGAAATCCATCCAATTTATCTATCATTTCGTTGAATTGACTGGTTTTAAAGGTACTTGTAAATAATAACCGTGTAATTTTAGAAATGATTATGTCTTTATTGTATTCTAAAATGTTTCTATTTAAATTTTCTTCTAATTCTTCAATAATTTCGATTTTTTGGCCTAAAGATATTCTTTCTTCTCCAGTTTCCTCTGTTGCCATGGTTTTATCAAACTCTTCCGCAATGGAAAGAATGTTTTCCATGTGCATTAGAATTAAGTATCTTTGGACGTTTCCAACTTCAGGAGCAAACATGCAATCAATAAGCAAGTTCTTCATGGCATTCGGATCTAGCAGTCCGGGTCCTGGAATTACTACGTTTCCGGCATGCGTGATCATTACAAACTCGTCCTTATACGGTGAGAGGTTTTTTAAGTTAATTTGATCTCTATAAACACCTGGATCTAATTCACGCCACTTATCTGTACGTAAGGTAAGTCCTATGGAATATCGGGCGTTTTTACTAATCTCATTTCCTATAAACCTATAATCTTCTCGCTTAAAATCGGGTTTTGCATCCCAAATAATCCAAGTGTGGTGCCAAGGAGCTAGTCCAGACTCTTTTTTTAATTTTTTTTGAAATTTTCCTGTAGATTTTAATATATTTCTTACTGTTTCTGCAACATTATCAAACATCTCTGTTATGGGGGCATTACTACTTTCAAGAATAACGTTTGAAGGCTGTGAAATTTCAATAAATTCCTCAATTTTATGATAATTATCAAATAAGAATTCACAATGAATGACTAAAACAGAGCCATAATGAATATGCCCTTCAATCCGGAGTTTTCCTACAATATTAGGGGCTGTGCTGCATTTAAAACTATCTGAACCTATTTTAAAACAAACCGGAGAATAAAGATGAGACTGAGCCGAAACCCATTTTAATGGTTGAGTAAGATTATCACCATATTCAAACCTATATTTTTCATATAATTTGAATGGTCCTTCATTTTCTAATACTTCTCTAACTTCAGGAAGATTAAAATTCAAGCCTAAATCAAAAAATCTCCAAAATACCAGAGTTACTTTAAATGTATATTCTTGTTCTGTTCGTGTTTCCCAACTTGCCATGATTCATTTTTCTCCTTAAGATTAAATACTATAAATTTTAAATGTGGATAATAATAAACTATTAAAAAAATATTTAAGAGTATGCTTTGATAAAAGTAGCTTTAAGATATTTAAGAAAACAAAAAAAATTAATAAACAAACAAACACTCATACACTCATTATTTCTAACACATAGAAACAAAAATAAAAAATAAAGTGAAAATTAAAATGGTTAAAAGAGTAGCTATAAATGGCTTCGGACGAATAGGGCGTAATTTCTTTCGATCAGTTATGGCTAATTGGAAAAGCGATGTTGAAATCGTTTCAATTAACGATTTATTTGATCCAAAATACTTAGCCTATGTTTTGAAATACGATTCTGTTTTTGGAAAATACCCAGGAACCGTAGAAGCTAAAGAAAAGGCACTTATAATTGATGGCAAGGAAATTCCAATTACCGCTGAGAGAGACCCTGCCAATCTATCGCACGGAAGCAATAATATTGATGTTGCCATTGAATCAACTGGTTTTTTTGTAAAACGAGAAGGTGCTCAAAAGCATTTAGAAGCAGGTGCAAAAAGGGTACTCATTAGTGCTCCAGCTGTAAATCCAGATATTACTGTTGTATTAGGATGTAATGATGAGAAATTAACTGATGAACATAAAATTATCTCAAATGCCTCTTGTACTACAAATTGTTTAGGTCCAGTAGTAAAAGTCTTGATGGATAACTATAAAATTGTTAGCGGAATAATGACTACTATTCACTCATACACGGGAGACCAAAAAACCGTTGATACAGCACGAGCAGGTGAACCTGCAAAAATGATAAGAGGCAGAGCTGCAGCAATCAATATGATTCCTACGTCTACTGGGGCGGCTAAAGCAATTGGTTTAGTATTTCCAGAATTAGTTGGAAAATTAGATGGAATTGCCGTGCGTGTTCCCACTCCAAATGGAAGTGTTGTAGATTTAAAAGCTATAGTTGAGAATCCTGCCACTGCGGCAGATATAAACGGAAAGATGAAAGCGGCCTCTGAAGGTTCATTGAAAGGTATTTTAGAATACAATGACGATCCAATTACTAGTGCTGATATTGTTGGTAACCCCCATAGTTCAATATTTAATGGTTTATGGACAAAAGCTATAGGAAATCATATCTCCATTATGTCGTGGTATTGTGCAGTCGCTTAGAGTGCCCAACTTATTGACAATGAATGGGGATATTCAAACAGAATGGCTGAATTAATCGCTAAGAAACTATAATTTAAAAATTCTTTTTTTTTTTCTTTTAATTATCTTCATGTTTAATCCAATCGTCTAATGTTTTATTATCCCTTTTAATCTCAAGTTTACCCTGTTTAAAAAATGTAATATGGTTGTTTCGAGATTTCCTTTTGAAATAAATCATTATCATTGAGAGAAATGTGTTCATAATTTTTAAGCAGAGAATTTAATTTCTCAATATCAGATACCCTATTGTACTTCAAGGCATTATTAAAGTCCATTAGTTGTTGTCCGCTCAAGGATATTAGTATTGAAAAAAATATTGGACTTATCACCGACGGATATACTCTCACTAGAATTATTTTGATTCATGATATTACCAATTATTAGTTAAAATATTGATTTATTTAATTATTGAGGTATTAAATTATTAGTATGAATAAATAAAATCCAATTTTGAGAGAATAGAAAAGGAATAAAAAAAAAACCTTATAGATATATTATGATCGATTACCAATTGGTAATATAGTTCTATCATAAGTTTCATTTAAAACTTCTGCCATTGCCAGATAAATTGCAGATGCGCCACAAAAGATCCCTTCAAATCCCGCGATCCGAGTAATATCTGCATTCCCCGTTATATCACCTATAGCTAATAGGAAGAATAGTACCGTTAAGCTTAAAAATACAACTTGAAGGGCAATATTTTTTTTTAATGTACCGAGAAACATGAAAAATGTGAAAATACCCCACATAATTAGATAAGCACTAATGGCAGATATCTCTGGTGCTACATCCCATAATCCTGTATTTGGTAATATTTTCATAAATACTAACGACAACCAAAATAATCCATATGAAGTAAATGCGGTTGTTCCAAAGGTATTACCTTTTTTATACTCCATTATCCCTGCAATAATCTGAGCAATTCCTCCGTAAAATAATCCCATTGATAATATCATTGTACCAAGGACAAAAAAGCCCGCATTATGAAGATTTAAGAGAATTGTCGTCATCCCAAATCCCATCAAACCTAAAGGTGCGGGATTTGCTAATTCTTCACTCATTTTATTTTTCCTCTTTTATTGAATGCTTAAGATATTTCTATTTAAAATATCGAGTATTTAATAAAAGTCTCTCTAATATTAAAAGTATTTGTTAGAGTAAAGTATTAAATATTATTTTCCATTTTTCAATTAAAAACTAAATTATTATTTTTATGGGTGTAATGAATTGTCTGAAAATGAAGACTTGGAAGAAGAGAAAGTGCCTGTTGGAAGATTAACTGGAAAAACTACAGCCCACACGGTTACAATGTTAATTTCTGACCCTTCAATTGGAAGGAATAATTATTTCGTGATTCTTGGTGATGTAAAAGAAGATGAAACCAAGGAATCATACTTATTAAATATTATTGAGATGTGGAGTGATACAAAAGGAATGATGGCTAAAATGCAAGTATTAGGTGAGCGACCTCAAAGACCTTTTGAGATGGGAACTGAAGTCTATCTTGCTAAAGAAGAGCAAATTACTAAACTCTTGGGAATTTATAATCCTCCAAATTTATCAGTATCTTTAGGAAAACTTCTTGGATATGAATTTCCTGTAAATTTATTAGTAAAGAATTTTGGTAGAATTTTTATAACAGGAAAATCTGGCTCAGGAAAGTCTTATACAATGGGTGTTTTATGCGAAGAATTCATGAAAAAAGGAATTCCCTTAGTAATTATCGATAGACATGGTGAATACGGAAGTTTAAAAGTTGTAAGCGAGGATCTGGAAGAATTAAAAGAGGAAGAAGAGCCATCAGCGGTATATTGTCCTTGGTGTGGAAAAGAAGTTATTAAAAATGCAACAACTTGTGAGCATTGTAATAAAAGTTTAGAATTAGAATTACCAGAAGCACCTTCCTCTGATGATGAAGGGTCCACTTTAGTCCAAGAAGATTTATCAAAACCAGAAGGGGCTGGAGTGAGTGAATTTGTTGAAAATATTATAGAATTTGCAGATCTAAAAATAAACAGGGCTGCCGATATAGATTTAGAATATTTATTTTCTTTAAATGCTTCTGATATTGTCGCACCGCATTTATGCTCAATAATCAATCTACGAGGAATGAGTTTAGAAATACAAGAAATAATCGCAGGAAAACTTCTAAAAAAATTATATAAAGCAAGTACAGGAAGACAAATACCTCCATTTTATTTATTTTTAGATGAAGCTCATTTATTTGCAGGTAAAAAACAAACAGAAACTTGCGAAGTAGTTAAGTTATTTGCTCAAGAAGGAAGGAAATTTGGAGCAAATATAGTTATTGGAACGCAACGACCGCAGCTTTTAGATACTACAATTCGCGCCCAGGCCGGAACTTGGGTCGTACATAATCTTTCAGATGTTCGAGACATTGGAATTACGATTGCAAGCGCAGAAGATTTGAGTAAGGAAAATAAAGATGACATTTCCGGGCTTGATAAAGGACAATCCATTATTAGTGGAGAAGCAGTTAAGGGAGTTCCTATTTTCGTTCAAGTCAGGAAGAGAAGAACTAAACATGGAGGAGCTGGTTTTGATCCTCTTGAATTTTTATCTGAGCAAACTGTAGAGGAACTCCAAAAGCGCAGGGACCGAATTTTAGGAAAAAAATCTGAAGAAGAATTAGAAGTAGGTAAAGAAGAATTTCAAGGAATAGTTGAACCTAAATCACCTCAAGATGTAGCAGAGCAAGTCAAGAATTTAAAGATTAAAAATAAAGAATTAGAGATTGAACTTGAAAAATGCAAACAATCCCGTGCTGGAGGTGTTGTAGGAGAACCAAAGGGAGTGATAAGCTCAGATAGTTCCGTGAATCAAAAAATTAAAGAATTAGAAACTGAAGTTAAGGTATGGAAAGAAAAGTACAATTATGTTAAACAGCAGCCTAAATCAGAAAAACCTCAAGAACCACTAATTGAAACAGAGAGCGGTGAGCCAAGTGAAAAAATTGGAGAATTGAGCAATAGAATTTTAGAGTTAGAAAATGAAGTAGAAAAATGGAAAAAACAGTATAATGACGCAAAGAAATTAGCTGAAAAAACCCTTAATGAAATAAAAGAAATGAAAAAAGAATATAACATTAATTAATACATACATCTAATTTTTTTTTTTAAATTTGAAGTTTTTTTTTAAACTCTGAAATATCTTAACAAGCCATCTAAGATCTCTTCAGCATCGGCTATAATACAATAATCAGCGGCCTCAAAGATGGGCGCTTTTGCATCCTTATTAACGGCTATGATTTTTTTTGACTCCGTAGTACCAACAATGTGTTGGATTGCTCCGGAGATTCCAAATGCTAAATATACGTCCGGAAAAATTGTCACTCCACTTATTCCAATTTGAAGGTGTCCTGGAATCCACCCATTGATTATTGTGCGTCTCGTACCGCCAACCTGACCATTTGAAAGGTTTGCTAATTCATATAGTTTATCAAAGTTCGCTTTTGAGTCCAAACCTTCACCACCTCCAATTACAAACTTAGCATCTGACAATACAGATGATGGTTTATCCTTACGAGTTGGATTTCCAATAATTTTAAGTTTAAGTGTACTAGTATCAAAATTATAATCAATCTTAATTTTCTCGATATTTTCTCGTTTTATTTTCTTTTTTTGAAATGTACCCGTAGTAACCGTACACATTTGAGGTCTTGAGTGGGGGAAAACTATTTTCGTATGAACATTTCCGCTATAGGCGGGTTTTTCCATCATTAATAAGTTTTCGCCAGACTCTCCTTTAACAAACTCGAAGTTCAATACATTACTTACGAGTCCAGTGCAGCAACGGTAAGCAAGCCGAGCAGCCAAAGCATTTCCTGCTTCTGTGGATGGAAATAGAAATATTGATGGTTTATCTTTTTCAATTAGATCATATACCAAAGAAGTAAATATCTTTTCATGATAATGTTTTAAATCCTGATGACTGATATAAATAATTTTATCTACACCTTGTTCTTCAATTGTTTGTAGATATTGTTCTGCATCTAAAGCTAATACAATAGCAACAAGTTTTTGACCTAATTCATCTGCTAATTCGCGACCTTTCGCAAGAATTTCTAGAGCGCAATCATGTACTTTAACATGATCTTTAATTTCAGTAAAAACCCATACATCTTTGAAATCTTTTACATCTTTCATGTTTTCACAACTCTACTTGATTTTTTTCTCCCGTCCATATTCTTTCTATTCCGTGTTTTTGAAGAATCTCTATTATTTTCTTTACTTTTTGATTTATATTGCCTTCAATAACCTGATTTTTTCTTTTGATATCATAATCCTCTGTTTTTATGACTTTAGCTGGAGATTTATTAATTCCATCGATATGATCGGGGCAGTTAAATGAATTATAATCCATTATTTTAATTTCTTTTTCATATGCCTTTTTTATACCTAAAAGAGAGACATATCTCGGTTTATTAAAATGTTTTCGAACTCTAATTATAACGGGTAGAGGAACCTCTATATTTTGACTTTCATGCCCAAAATTACGTTGACATTTAAACTTACGATTATCTAATTCAAAAGAATAAATATCTGTTATGAGAGGAATATCAAGAGCTTCTGATAATTGAAAAGGTACATAACCAGTGGAAGAATCTGATGTTTCACTTCCCGTTATTATAATATCATATTTTTGAATTTTATTCAATGCTTCTTTCAATATTAAGGTTGTTTGAAAAGTATCAGAGTAAGAAAATTTTGGATCAGATAATAAAATCGCATTATCAATACCCATTGCCAAGCATTCTCGTAAGGCAGAACTTGCTTGAGGGGGTCCCATAGTTATAGCCGTAACATTCCCGTCATAAGTTTCTTTAATTTTGAGGGCCAATTCTAAGCCATATAAATCATCTGGATTTATTTTATTTTCGATACCTACTCGAACGATTGTTCCCGTAGCTTTATCTAATTTCGGATTGTGGATTTTTGGAACTTGTTTTATTAAAACAATAATGTTTAACATCATTAAATCCTCCTTAAATATTCCCCTTCAATATTTCTCCTGCTATTATTATTAGCATTATATCGTTTGTTCCTTCATATATTGGAGGCACCTTAGCATCTCTAAATAAGCGCTCTATGGGTAAGTCTTTTATGTAACCATAACCTCCGTGGATCTGAATTGCTTCTTGGGTTATTTGCTCAGCTATTTTGGTTGCATAATACTTGCACATGGCAGATTCTTTTGAAAATATTATGCCCTTATCTTTTATGACTGATGCCCGATATATAAGGAATCTTGCATTGTCTATTTTTGTAGCCATTTCCGCTAATTTAAATGAAACTCCTTGAAAAGTAAAAATCGGTTTTTTAAATTGGATTATTTCCCTTGCGTAATCAAGAGAGCTTTCATATGCAGCTTGCGCAAGTCCTAAAGCTTGAGCAGCAATACCAATTCGTCCAACATCTAGAGCTTTCATTGCAATCTTGAACCCATCATCGAGTTCTCCTAATACATTTTCTTTTGGAATTCTAACATTTTTAAAATATAGACTTGTTGTGCTTGACCCTCTCAATCCCATTTTATCTTCTGTTTTTCCAACTTCAAAACCATCCATTTCTTTTTCAACAATAAAAGCAGCAATCCCTTTTTTTCCTTTAGAAGTTTGATACCTCGCGCCCACTATAAAGAGAGACCCAACACCTCCATTTGTGACAAAAATCTTTGATCCATTCAAGATAAAATCATTTCCATCTTGAATTGCTAAGCATTCAATACCTCCCGCATCTGATCCCGCATTTGGTTCAGTCCAAGTAAATCCCATAATTTTTTTACCTGTAGAGACATCATATAAGTATCTTTCTTTTTGTTCCTCCGTACCCCATTTATTTATAGGAAACGCACCTACAGAATTATGAACGGTTATGTTTAATGCTGTAGAAGCACAAACACGTGCAATCTCTTCAATAGTTATAGCATAACTAATTGAATCAAGATTAGCGCCTTCATATTTCTCAGGCATTTGGATCCCCCAACAATTTATTTTAGAGAGTTCCTTAGCGGTTTCCCAACTAAACTTCATATTTCTGTCTATAATTGGAGCTACTGGAGCTAAAACTTCCTCGGAGAACTTCCTAACACTATGCCTAACAAGCTTTTGTTTTTCATTAAGTTCAAAATTCAATTTTAAATACCTTCATTTATCAAAAATTCAATTCTTTATTTATAAATAAAGGAATTAATAGATAAAAATATTTTAAATAATAATGAATTTAATAAAACAAAATAGAGCTTAATCAAAAAATTAATGATATCTTAAAAAAGTGTGAGTTTAATGGGAAAAATTCAATTAAAAGGTATACTTTGGGGTTTATTATTCTTATTAACTGCCATTATTTACCTTGTCATTCCAACTCATTTAGTATTTAAGTATTGGAGATTTCTTAATGAGATTGTTGATATTGAAGGAAAATATATCTATACTTATGCTTTACTGGCAATTTTTGGATATATTATATCCAATTTCATTGTTGTCATTTATATTGCTTCAATGTTGAGAGCATTTGTTCAATGTAATAAAGAAGAAGATATACCTAGTTTTGGAATTCCTAAAGGAGTAAAAGGATTTGCTCTAGTTTCGTCTATTCTTTTAGTATCATTAATGATCATATGGTATATGTTATTTCAAGAAATTGCGATTTTCGCGTTAAAAGCTCCAGTATGATTATTAAATATTAACT
Organism: Promethearchaeota archaeon; assembly: GCA_016839905.1. The sequence continues at coordinate 18,140 of JAEOTJ010000461.1, forward strand.
TCTTTTTTTACTAACTTCTTCTTTTCGGGATTATTATGCCTCTCAATGCATTCATGAATGATTTCATAAAAAGTATCATTAAATATTTTAAAAAACTTAAAATTTACCATGGGATTGCCAGACTCTAACTGTTCTATTTCCTTTAAATTATAATTAAGTGAGCAAATTTTAAGATTGTATTTATTTTCAATTTCAAAGAAGATTTCACCATTAGAAATGGCAACTTCTTGTTGCATCATAGGTAGGTCTTCGAGATTATTAAAAATATTCTGCATTATAAATACAATAAGAGCTTGTGGATGTCTTTCAGAGATTTTTTTTATTGCTTCCTTAATTTGGAAAAAAACTCCTGTTATTAAAGGATTTATAAGGAACAACACAGCATCGCAATAAGTCCTTTCCGAGGCTAATAATGCGGGATCACTGAAAGTTCCACTAATGAAATAGATGATGTATTTATAGTCCTTTCCTTTATAGGAATAATTATTTGTATAAAATTTTGTGACTCCATCTTGTTCCCGGAAGTTTATATTAAGAGTGTCGAAGAAAAGGTGCTTGCCTGATGATACGGATCCTAAAGCAAAAATACTTAGTATATCCACAAGTATTCTTTAAAATAAGATATATATAAATTTACTTAAAATAAAATGCTCTTAATTAATTTCAATAATAACTTTGGTTTTTTTTTAATTAGTTTTATTAGAAATTTTAGAACCGTATAATTCATTAGCATTTTTTTTGCTAATGAAAATGGGAAATCCATATCACCATAGAAAGAGATAATGTTTTCTATTTGCTTAGTTTTTACAATCTGAAAAAACCTATCAAAATCTACCTTACTAAAGTATTCTAAAATTGTTCTTATTATATAATGAACTTTTAATTGTTTCCCGATAGTCATTTTGACTGGTTTTTCATAATATTTTTTAAGATTCTTTTTAGAGAAATTATTCCTTTTAAAACATTCATTAATGCAATATGCGGCATATTTTACTGCTTTTAAAAGCATTATAATTCCTCCTCCAGTTGTAGCCTTAACTTGACAAGCAGAATCGCCTACCAATAAAATATTATCAAAAGCAATCCGATTCATTTTACCACATGGAATTAATCCCCCCTGTTTATCTATTATATTTTTCTTGTTAATATTAATTGATTTTAAAAAGGAGTTGAATTTTTTATTTAAGTTTTTTGAAGTCGCTAGGCCAATACGATAAATATCATTTCCTTCTGGGACAATCCAACCGAATAGTTCTTTCCATTTTGGATTGAAATGCATTATTGCCTCGTTCTTATTAAATCTATCGTTTTTTACGCGAATTTGTGAAGCATAAATATTCTTATTTATTACACCTAATAATTTCCCAACAGTACTTAATGGTCCATCACATCCAATAACCATCTTAGTTTTTATTTTTCTTTTAGTGGTCTCAATAAAAACTATTTTTTTTTTGCCTTCTATTAAATATTCAAAAGATTTAAATTTTTCTCCAAGGAAATAACTAATATTCTTATTATTTTTTATTTTTTCATAAAACAATTGATCTAAAGCAATTCTATCAATGATATAAGGTTTTTCATCTCCAGATAACCGAATATATTTTCCTGATGGTGCTATTATTTTTGCAATCTTAACTCGGTTTAATATAATATGATTTGGAACATCTATTAATTGAGTTAGCTTCTGAGAAACAATTCCCGCACATTGCAAGGGGCGTCCTATTTCATCATGTTCTTCAATGACAGCTATATTTATTTTAGTTTTCGATAAAAGATAAGCCAAGTAGTTTGCACTGATACTTGCACCAATGATGGTTAGATCGAATTTCTGAATATTCTGATCCATTAAAAGAAATAAGTATAATAGAAATTAGAATTTTGTGAATTAATTTTTTCTATAACCTAATGAAATCATCATCCCGTATACTAATGCTAATATTACTTTATGCATTATTGAGTGGTTTCTACCGATAAAATCAATTCTAGACAAATAAAATGGAAGAATTCTTTCAAAGACATGTTTAGTTTCAGGTTTTTCTTCATATGCTTTTATAACACGATTTCTGAATTCTCTCATAAAGTTTTCATGATCATCCATTATAGTATTAATATTTTCTCTTCCTTGTACAACTCCAAAATGACAATATCCTACATTATTAGGCTTCAATAATTTTAATCTATTAAAAGTTTCCATATAAGTTTCATAATTAAAATAGATAGGCATCGAAGTTGGTGTTGTTATTAATTTAGAAGAGTGATATAAAGTTCCGGCAGCTTCCCCATAAAATATAAAGTCGATTTCCCCATTTTTAATAAATAATGGACATTGATGATCTGGAGTATGCCCTGGAGTATCCAGAATAACGAGTTTTATTTCATTGCCTTTTTTCTTAAATGTATCAATGACTTTAAAAGAACTCAGATCGTTATTGAAATCCGATATAGGTTTGATTATCTTGAAAGCTTTATTTTCGATTGGCTTCATTTGACCTACAAAGTCTCCAAAAGTGCGTTTAGCTCTATTAAAATGTACCTCATAGTTATTTAAAAGGATTTGAGTTTTTGCATTCGTGAGTATCTTTACATCTGGATTATGATCCTTTATAATATCATATAACTTCCATATCCCTCCATTATGATCAAAGTGATGATGGGAAGTAATAAGATATTTAATGGAAGATAAAGGAATTTCATTTCTTTTAGCATATCTTAATAAGCGTCTAATTTCAAAAGATGTACCACAATCAAAAATCAATGAGCAATCATCAAATTCTGCGATAAATGATGATAAAACTTTTGGGGTTCCAAATTCTTTTAAATCAACATGATTTATATAATCGTTGAATTTTCCAGATAAAACAGTAATCTTCTCTTGAACCATAAAAAAAATCCTTCTATTTTATTATTTTAATTTAGATTTTATTGTTTGCGAGATTAAAGAAAATATTTCATCTAACTTCTTATTAACCTCTCCTTTTATCCTATTTAGGCGTAATGTATTGTTTTCTTTTAATTTTTCTAAACTTTCTTTTAATATATTTTCGATAAATTTATCAATCGTTACTTTAACAGAACCAAGATACAATTTTTGTAAATTATTCGTAATTCTCTGCTTGATACTTTCAAATTGAGTAGATAATTCATTCATTTGGCTGTTTAATAATTGAGAAATCAATTTATTGATTTCTTCTACATTATTTTCCAAATCTTCTGTCATGATTATCTGCTCTAAACTAAAATCTTATAACTTTAAAACTCTATTTTTTCGGGGAATGAAACTTCTAATAAATCATATGCTTTCCTTGCAACCTCATATGAAATTGTATGTGTTAAAAATTTTCTTCTAATTTTAGGGAGTAAGTGCTCAGGAAAAATGATTAAAGGTTTGATATCCGCTAAAAGTACTATCCATTTACGATCTTTTTTACCCTCAATAGTCGTTATTATATCTAAACTTGTTAATTCGTCTAAGATCATGTCTACATCAGCCCAAGGAGATAAAACTTTTGGTAGTTTATCTTTGGGATAATAATTACTTCTCATGAGAACAATAAAATCATAAAGATCAGGATTTAATATAATTTCTGCGAGTTTCTTAGTTTCTTCTTCAGGTTGTTTATTAGGATTGTATTTTGAAAAAAATGCAATAACTTTTTTCATATATTTATCAAAAAGCTTCCCTTCTTTTTCTTTTAAGTGATTAATTATATTTTTATTGGGAACTCGGGCTAATTTAACATCTTTACTTAAAAATAAATATTCTCCCTGAATTTTATTTTTTCCTGTTTTTTTATCCTTTTTTCCTTGAATCCAATCTCTTCTAATTATATTTAATTCTAAAAATGGTTCAAGTAATAAATCTATATTAGGATTTTCGGATTTTCTTTCAATAAATTCCCTTAATTCTCGCTTTGAGACGGGAGACTCTCTTAATACTTCTAAAATTAAATATCTTTCTTTACTTCTGAATATTAATCCTATTTTTTGTAGTTTGTCTAATTCTGATAAACGATCTATCTGAAAGTTAGTATATTTCAATTCATTAATTAATTTCCTATTGGTTTTATCAATTAAATTAAGATTTCTTGAACTATTTGCCCTAATAAGCTCGATCAATGTTTTTTCTATTTTTTTTGCCATATCTTCAATTAATTTTCTGAAAACTTCTATTTCATCATTTAAATCAAAAATCGCAATCGTTAAAAATTGAATAAAATCACTTTCTTGCTGAAAGTATGAGATTACTTTATAGGTAGTCTCTTTTAACCTTCCAGTATAAAAGTTTTTATACTTCCTCTTATCTTCATAGAACCCCGTCGTATGTTGATAAAAAATCGAGAAAATATCTTTTTTGGTTATTAATTTTGTATATTCTTTACGATTATCTGGTTTATTGTCAAAAATAAATTGAATTGGTTTAAATTCTGGATTAATTTCTCCCCTTTCATTTTGATTTATGAGATATTGAAAAGACAAAATTCCATGCAACATTTAAAAAATCACTTCTTTTATAAATATAAATTTTTATTGGCATATTGTTTTAAGTTATTTAAAGAAAATTTTAAGATATAATTTTATGTAATTTATGTTCAATTTCCTTATAAGGTGAAAAATAAAAAAATGATGGAAAATAAAAAGAGAGTTAAAAAAATTAAATATATGGCCGTAATTTTCGTAATCTTTATCTCTACATTTTTAATGGGACTTATGGATAAAGGTTCATATCAAAATATCGAAAATTCAAGAAATTTGGATGATAATCTATTTGATGATAAAGATCATTTATTAAAAACTCAAGCAACTTATTCAGAGGAATGGCTAGATAATCCTACCTTTGATCCACCAGTGGATCCATGGTATAATGAAACTAGCGGAGATACTTCAGATATTAACGCTTCTGCTAGCGGAGGACAAATAAATTATGAAATCTTAGGAGACCAAGGTGTTTTTGAATCATCTATATTAGAAGCATATCCGAATGCTTCCCAAGAATGGAGAGTATTTAATAATCCTCTTATTCCACAGTTCCCAATGAGCGATCCCGATGATAAGCCCGCTCCTGATTTTGGTGTCGATGAAAATGGTTGGTGGACATCTCATGAGTTTGATCAAAATGAAAAGTGTGATACTTTAAATTTAGTTAGCGTTCAATGGAAACGAAATTACACTTTAAACGCAGATTTATCAGATTATTCAATCACTTCTGTAAATGTAAATGCAACTATTAATGCAACAGTTACAGCCACACCCGATGGGGCTGGAGGTGTTGAATGTCCTGGAGATCCGATTGATCAAAATGAAGATGGATATGTTTATGATTATGTTAGATTTTACATCATGGTGGAAAATATTGAAGGAACTCATCAATATGAAATGGCATATAATAAAACAAAATATTTAGGTTTGGATGCAAATGCAGATGGAAATAATTTGGATCATATGAGCAATGTTTATTTAACAAGTTATGATGAGCAAATTTTAATATCATACATGACAGCTATTTTTCAAAATACAGCATTTAGCGAATTTACAATTACCTTAGGAATAGATATCTATTGTGAAGATAATGTGAATGTTGAGAATGACATATTTAATGAATTAAGATTCAATAATTTTACTTTTAATTTTACATATGAGAAAACAATGAACCGCTATGATACTATTTCTTGGAATCAAGTTGGAAATCAACTTAATGGTACAGTATATCAAATTGATGAGGCAAGACTTAATTTCAATTATAAAAGCAATGAAACTTGGCCTATTGATCTCTCCCCTAACTCTGAAATAAGAGTTCTTATAAATAATAATAGACATACTGAAGTAATAAAATTAAGCGATGTTAATTCAACATGGAAGGAAGCAAAATCAGGTGGATTCGATATAACCCCGCTTGTGGCAACAGATGTTAATATAACGTTGAAACTTCAATTAGTCATAATGGATTTCTTTCAATTCAACACCACTTATACGATTTCAATCGATAATGCTTCTTTGATGATATATTATTCACATAAATCAGGAAGTGAGATTGCTACGCGATATGAATTATATTTAAATGAAGCGGATGAAACATTATCTAAAGCGATTGGTGTAAAATTAGGTGAACTTATAAATATAAGTTTAGTTTATGAGGATACATTTGATGCATTTATCTCTGGAGCGACTGTTACACTTACTTATGGAGCTGAGATAGATGCACTTACAGAGCACCCCCTATTTAATTTATATAATATAACCATTAATTCTACTTCTTTAAATATTGGTGAGAACTTTTTAATATTATCAGCAAGTAAAACAAGTTATGTGTCTCAAGAATTTTCATTTAAAATAGAAGTTTTTGCTAGAGATTCAGAATCTTCTCTATTTTTAAATGGATTTAATAAGACAATTGAAAAAAATATTGATATTATATATGGTAAAAATGTGAATATTACGATTACTTATAGAGACATTGAGGATCTTCCGAGTGAACATATTACTGAGGCTACGGTAGAATTAACGGGTGCTGGACCATTAAAGAATTTAACTGAAGGTACAACTTATGAACATTATAATATCACCATTAATTCAACTTTATTAGGAATAGGTTTTACTTATCTGACTATTAATGCTCAAAAAGAGAATTATACTACTCAGAATATTGTATTTAAAATTGATGTCCTTGAACGAGATACTTATATAGATAATGTTTTTATAAATAATACTGAGACTTTAAATTATGAACTGCAATGGAATGAGCTTTTTAATATAACAGTATCATATAACGACACGTTAACTGATAAATACATCGATGTCGCAACAGTTCAAATAGAAGGAACTAATTTTCCATTGACAAATTTTACAGAGAATGTTGGAAAGAAAATATATCAAATTACACTAAATTCCTCAGATTTAGAAGTAGGTATAAAATATTTAACAATTTCCGCTCAAAAGCAAAATTATTCCCTTTCTACACAATTAATAGTGATAACTGTTAATGAAAAAGAGAGTTCTCTTGATATTTACTTGAATCAAACTTTAAGAACACTAATAGACTTTTATTGGAATGAAAATTTAAACTTAACCGCAATATATATAGATACTGAAACTGGTGCTTTTCTTGAAGATGCGGTACTTTCTCTGAAAGCAGGCTCCATAGATCTTTATAATTTTTCAAAACATGCGACATTAGATCAATACAATCTTACATTAAATACTACTGAAATTGGTGTTGGACTTAATTCTTTAACAATATATGCTAAAAAAGATAATTACACAGTTTCTTTAGGAAATATAATGATAATAGTCCAAGAAAGAGAAACTGATTTAGATATCTTTTTAAATCAAACATTAACTGATTCAATTGAATTTTCGTATAATGAACTTTTAAACATAACAACAATATATAAAGATAAGAATTTAGGAACTTTCATTGACGGAGCTGATGTTGAACTAAGAGAAGGTTCAACTCTTCTTTATAATTTCACTAAAAATCCGACTTTTAACCAATATAACCTCACAGTAAACACTTCTGCTTTTGGAATAGGGGTCTATTATTTTACAATATATGCTAAACAAGATAATTACTCCATTTATTTAGGAGGAATGTCCCTCATGATTAAAGAAAGAAAAACGGAAGTAGAATCATATTTAAACCAAACCTACACTACTTCTATTGAATTTCCATATAGCGAACTCATCAACATCACTGCAATATATAAAGATCATACAGGATATTTTCTTGAAGGTGCTACAGTTCGATTATATGATGGTCAAACCGTTATTGGGACTCTATTAAAACCTAGTTCATATGACCATTATAATATCACAATAGATTCGGCAAATTTAGGACTTGGTACAAAAACCCTAACAATAATATGTAATAAAACAAATTATCAGCTAAATTCCATTGTAATAACCATTATTGTTAAGGAAAGAGATTCCTTTATTGGTACAATCTTTCTAAATGACGAAGACAGAACAAATAATAAGACCATTACTCTCACTTCTGGAGAAAATCTATATATTAATGCTACTTATCAAGATTTCTCAAATGCTTATATAAATGGAGCGTTAGTGAATTTAACAAGCACAAGTTTTAATCTTCAATTTACCGAAAATCTTGCGTTAAATCAATATAATATAACATTGAATACATCTATATTAGGAGTTGGCGTTTCATTTCTCACCATTCTTGCCCAGAAAGTGAATTTTACAGCAGTTGCTGAAGTTTTAACGATAGTTGTAAATGAAAGGGGATCTAATTATAGTATCTATTTTAATGATATTGATAAGACAACAGATCCTTCAATTCAATTAACAGTAAACATAACGCTAAATATTACTATGACATTTAGAGACTTAGTAACTAAAAGTTTTCTTAGTGGAGCTCAAATAAACTTAACTGGTCCGGGTATCAATTATGAATTAATTGAATTTGGTCAAAATTATTCTGTAGAAATCAATACAACTAATTTAAATCAAGGAGTAAACTTTTTAACAGTTTTTGCTCGAAAAAATGGGTATATTTCTCAAGCACCATTACTTACAATAGAAATAATTCAAGAACAAACAGAATTGGGATTACTTTTAAATGGGACAGAAAAAACACTTGATAGAACAATGATAATAGATATTGGTCAAAAGTTAAACATAACAATAACATATAATGTAAGTAGTTCAGGAGCGTTTGTTGATTCTGCATCGGTATCAATAATGGGAGGGTATTACGACGGCGTGGTTTTAATAGAAAATGCTGCCTTAGAGCAATACTCTTTAGTTATAAATTCTACCGATTTAAATTGGGGCGTGAATTACATAAATATTTACGCTTATAAGGTAAATTATGAAGCTCAATCCATAACTTTTAAACTTACAATTAAGGATAAAGAGTCAGAACTAGATCTGTTTTTAAATGGAACCGAAAGAAAAACTGAAGCAGAAAAAGCTATTACGCTTCCTTGGAGAGAAACTCTAAATATCACGGTCAATTATTACGAAAATTTGACAGAAAGCTTTATATTTCCAGCAACTGTCGAATTAAAATATGGATTAACTGTTTTAGATACTTTAGAGAAGCATAGTACTTTAAACCAGTATAATCTTACTTTTAACACTACAATTCTTGGTGTGGGCATTCACTTTTTAACAATTGTGGCTCAAGCGAGTAATTACGAATCTCAAACTGTTTCTATTAGAATTGATGTTTTTGAAAGATCTACTTACTTTGATAAAGTATTCCTTAACGGCACAGAAATTAATAATATTGAAATCGCATGGAATGAGTTATTAAATATAACTGCAATAATCAATGACACGTTGTCAGACGAGTATATTTCTGGAGCAACAGTACAATTATTAGATGGAGAAACGGTTATTGGAACTCTTATAGAAATCCCATCGCAAAATTTATACAACATTACAATTAATACATCTACTTTAAGTGTTGGATTGAAATATTTAACAATATCTTTTTCAAAAGATAATTATACTTCAATATCAACGGAAATAATCATAACTATTGTGGATAGAAATAATTATTTTGATAAAATATATTTAAACGGTACAGATACAAGAAATATTGAAATCACATGGAATGAGTTATTGAATATATCAGTGATATTAAATGATACATTAAATGAAGGATTTATTTCTGGAGCTACAGTTAATTTATTAGATGGAGAACTTATTATTGGAAATATTATTGAAATTCCATCTCTTAAAATTTATAACATTACAATAAATACTGCAAACCTGGGTGTTGGTGTTAAGTATTTAACAATAACATCATCGAAAGATAATTATACTTCAATTACCGAAGAAATTATCATAACAATCATTAATAGAGAGATATATTTTGATAAAGTGTTCCTTAATGACACAGAAACTAATAATATAGAAATCGCATGGAATGAATTTTTAAACATTTCAGTAATTGTCAACGACACCATTACAGACGAATATATCTCTGGAGCAACAGTCAAATTATTAGATGGTCTAATGGTTATTGATAATATTATAGAAATTCCTTCGCTTAAATTATATAATATTACCATAAACACCGCAGACTTAGGTGTTGGGGTCTCATTTCTAACAATAACTTTCTCGAAAGGTAATCACACATCAATTTCTGAAGGAATAATAATAACTATTATTGATAGAGAAATTTATTATGATGGAATATTCTTAAACGATACAGAAACAAATAATATTGAAATCTCATGGAATGATTTGTTAAATATTTCTGTAATAGTCAACGACACCATTACAGATGAATACATCTCTAGCGCAACAGTTCAATTATTAGATGGCCAAACTGTTATAGGTGATATTGTAGAAATACCTGCCCTTAAATTATATAATATTACCATAAACACCACAGACTTAGGTGTTGGGGTCTCATTTCTAACAATAATATGCTCAAAAGACAATTATACTTCAATTTCTTCAGAAATAATAATAACAATTATAGATAGAAGAACTTACTTTGGAGAAATCTTATTAGAAGGAATAGAAACTAATAATATTGAAATTGCTTGGAACGAATTATTAAATATTTCAGTAATCGTCAATGATAGTTTAACTAATGAATTCATTTCTGGTGCTACTGTCAAATTATTAGATGGCGAAACGGTGATTGGAACACTTCTTAAACACTCATCACTAAGTCTATACAATTACACGAAAAATACGACTGATCTAGGTGTGGGGGTTCATTATCTTACAATTTCCAGCTCAAAAGATAATTTTACTTCTATTACTCAAGAAATAATCGTGACCATAATTGACCGAAGCACTTATCTTGGGAATATTAAGTTAAATGGAACATTAACCTCTTCTATAAGTGTTTTCTTAGGAGAATGTATAAATATCACCGTAAAATATTACGACTCTATAATGGGATATCTCAGTAGTGCTTCTATGAATATTACAGATGGATTATCTCTCAATTTAGAACTAAGTGAAAGTCTTACTTATAATCATTATAATATAACTATAAATTCGTCAATTTTAGGCACCGGAGTCTCCTTCTTAACACTTCTCGCCCAAAAAGACAATTATTCCTCAGTTTCAGAAGTTGTATCAATAATTGTTGGTGATATAGGAACTAATTTTAGTTTATACTTAGATGGTGTTGATAAAACGGCAGAAAAGACCCTTCAATCAAATGTTAATATGACTATTAACATCACTGTATCGTTTAGAGAACAAGTCTCAAAGAGTCATATAAGTGGAGCATCAATAAATTTAACGGGATCGGGACTTAATCTGGAATTAATTGAAGGTATTGGAAATTATTCGGTATTACTGAATACGACCAAATTAAACCAAGGAGTTAATTTTTTAACAATTTATGCCCAAAAATTTAATTATAGTTCTCAAGTAATTTACATCACAATTGATATTATTCAGCGAGAAACGAATTTGGGTTTAATATTAAATAAAACCGATAAGACGCTAGATAAAACGATGGAAATTGATATTGGACAAAAATTAAACATTACTATTAAATACAATGATGGTCAGACGGGAGCATTTATTGATTTAGCTACAGTTCAAATAATTGGGGGTTTTTACGACGGTAAAAATCTTACGGAAAGTGGTCTAGAACAATACTCAATTATTATAAATTCCACTGATTTAAATTGGGGCGTAAACTATATTACAGTCTATGCTCATAAAAATAATTATGAAGCCCAAACTATCTCGTTCAAACTGACGATTATTGATAAAGCAACAACAATCGAACTTTTTATGAATGGAACTGAAAGAATTACAGAAGAACAAAAATCTATTACCCTTCCATGGAGCAAAATATTAAATATTACGGTGATGTATGATGTAAATGGAACTGAGGATTTTATAGACGGTGCATTAGTACAATTAAAAGAAGGTTTAACGGTTATTGGCAATCTGACGAAACATGTTTCATTAGATCACTATAATTTGACATTAGATACCTCAATTCTTAATGTAGGAGTTCATTTTCTAACCATTATTGCTCAAAAAAATAATTATCAATCTCAAACGGTTGCGATTAGAATAGAAGTGGATGAAAAATCGACTTTTTTTAGCGGAATATACTTAAACAACACAGCTACAACAAATATAGAAATAGAATGGAATGAATTACTAAATATTTCTGTAATGTATAATGATTCCAATACTAATGCTTTTATCTCTGGAGCAACAGTACAATTGAAAGACGGAGATTCTGTTTTGTACATCTTTGATGAAAATATAGGAGTTGATTATAATCTTACATTTAATACCACGGATTTGGGTGTTGGCGTTCACTACTTAACAATCTACGCAAAACAAAATAATTATTCAGTATCTTTAATTAGTATTACGATTAAAGTAAATGAAAGAAGCACGAACTTAGATGTCATTATAGATCAAATCGCTTCCGTATCAGTTGTAACAACTTATGGAGAATTATTAAATATCACATCTATTTTCGAGGATTATAAAACAGGAGGTTATATTTCAAACGCCTCTTTAAAATTAAAGGATGGTGAGACAGTTTTAGGTTCATTTGATGAGAATATAGGACTTGAGTTTTATAACATTACACTTAACACATCTAATTTTGGTGTTGGCATTACTTATTTATCTATTACGGGTGTGAAGAATAATTATTCTACAATTACAAAGGAAATAATTATTACTATTAATAGAAGAAATATTGAATTTAATGTATTCATGAATACAAAAAATAAAACAATTGATAATTCAATAGAACTTCCAATCAACGATCTTTTAAATATTACTTTTATATATAAAGAGAAATCATTAGGAACCTATATTAAAAATGCAACAGTACAATTATCCGGGGAGGGGCTCTCTGAACCATTCAATGAGGATATTGTTTTAGAACAATATTCTATTCTAATAAATACTGATCAGTTAGGGATTGGAATAAAATTCTTAAATATTTATGCATACAAGGATAATTATCAATCTTCATCAGTCCTATTAAAAATTACTATAAGGCAAATAAAGGGACAATTAATTACTGAATCTGGAGATTCCACGATAGATGCTATACCTGGAGAGAATGTTAATTTAAAAATTTTATATAATAATCTGGATTTTGTAGGAAAAATAACTGGGGCTGAGGTTAAATATATCTGGGAATTTGGACAAGGAGAACTAAAGGATCCTGATAATGATGGGATCTATGAGGTTGTTTTAGAAAATGTACCTGAAGGAACTTATATCATTACAATCACGGCTTATGCCGGGGCAGATTATGAGTTTGTAAGCTATCAAATAACTTTAGTTGTTATTAGACCTAAAGAAGAAGTAGCTCTAA
>JAEOTJ010000462.1 GCA_016839905.1 Promethearchaeota archaeon
AAATATCTAATATCTGATTGAAACATCGTTCCTCCCGTAGTATTTCCTAATACTTGAATGGTATGAGAACCATCAGAAGGCATTGGAATGGTTGTATTTCCCAAGATTGTCTTGTTTGCTTGCCCGTCCAAGGAATATCCCATCCAATCTAAAATAGTGCTATTATCAAAACTAAGCAATAAACCTTCTTGTGAATTATCTCCAATATCATAATTAGGATCCCATGAATATCCAAAAGCATCATAATAACCATAGACATTATATCCTGAACCTCCCGTGTTAAGGCGTATTGTCTCAAGACCTCCCCCTGTTGTTTCATAAGCAACATTATTTACTTCTTTTATTCCATTTACATATACGCTATATTCATCATTTATGGAATTAAAATCAACTCTCATTAAATACCATTGATTTGCATTATAAGTTATGATATTTTGATAACCTGAAGTTGTTTCATATCTAATATATCCGTTATCCATGAGACCCACCCTAAATAGTTTCTGTGAGTTATCATAAAATTGAACCGCAATGCCTTCTGTATTAGAAACCCTCCACCACCATTCCACGGAACCACTATTTTGAGCCGTAAAAGTATTATCTAAATGTACTTCCCAAAAGTTATCATCATCATATAATTCAACCACGTTCTTATGACCCCCAATTTCATCAATCACTTGACATGTGCCGCCTCTTTCCTCAGACAATACCCATTCTTCAGGCAGATTCCCATTTTCGTCATTTTCAAATCCATATGTCGCAGGATAATACCCGCTCATTGGTGCCATATAAGTCTTATTTTCAGGAGTTATTATTGAAATATTTCCTATATTTACCGAAAAATATCTAATATCTGATTCATAATTCAATCCCCCTGTAGTATTTCCAAATACTTGAATGAAATGCGAGCTATCAGAGGGCATTGGAATCGTCGTGTTTCCTAAAATGGTCTTATTAGCTTTACCATCCAGGGAATATCCCATCCACTCAAAACATGTATTTTTTTCAACATTGAGTAATAATCCTTCATTCAAGTTATCTCCAATATTATAATAGGGATCCCAAGAATATCCAATGGCATCAAAATATGTGGAATATCCCGAATCTGCGCTTGAAGTGCCTATTCGTATGGCAATAGGATCTGAATTATCCCTAAAATTCAAGATATCGGATTCTTCTCCATCTACTTCGATCTTCATCGTGTATTGGCTTGTGAGACCTTGATACGTACTTCCATAAGATCCCCTAAAATGAATGCTAACGTGATGCCATGTATTATCAATAGGGTTTTTCGAAAGTCCCGGAATAGTTACTTGTGATGCTCCATTATGATATTCCCAATCATCATCTTCTATGAAAAAACTAAAAGGGCTTGTAGCTGCAGAGGATCTAGTTACTACCTGTTGAAACAAACTTGCATCAGTAGACCGCATCCAAAATTCAATGGTTCCATGGTCTTGAACACCAATTGTTTGTTCAGAAAAAGCTGGATAATAATCAGAGTTATCAGTAAATTCAAGTACTTCTCTATGATTTCCAAGGGATTGTAAGACTTGAACGTTACATCCCGCATGCCTATAAGAATTTGCTGTCCATCCATGAGGATCCCGATTATCAAAAAAATTTTCAAATCCATAAGTCGCAGGATAATACCCGCTCATTGGTTCCAAGTACGTCTTGTTCTCTGGGGAAATAATATTAAGATATGGAGTTGTATTTACAGTAAAATATCTGATATCAGATTCATAAATCGTTCCTGAAGAGCTATTTCCAAACACTTGGATTGAATGAGATCCATCGATAGGCATTGGAATGGTCGTATTTCCCATCATGGTCTTATTAGCTAAACCATCTAAAGAGTATCCCTGCCAATCCAAGCTGATGTTGCTGATATGACTAAGTAATAGGCCCTCATTCAAGTTATCTCCAATATTATAATCAGGATCCCATGAGTATCCAAAAGCATCAAAATACGCTATATCTGGTTCCCATTCATCATTCTCGATTTCGAAATAACTGATGGTATTGGCATCAATAGAATCATAAAATGGAATCTCATCTAGTTCCTTAATCCCATCAATATAATAGCTCCAAGTATCGCTTGTACAATTGAAATCAATTCTAATATGATGCCATTCGTGATTAAGATGCTCCTTTAATTCTATTTTATTCGTACCTGTATCATGATATTGAAAACCTCCATAGGATCCCATGTTATCAGAAAAAATCCGAATTGCAAGTCCGTTATCGGTGATTAAACTCTGGTAGTGTCGTTTTACAGCAGGTCCCGCATACCAATATTCTATGGTTCCTTCTGATATTCCTGCTTTAAAATTATGTCTAATATAATTTCCATAATCACTAGCCGTACCATAACTTGTTAAAATATTTTTATGTCCAGAATGTTCTTCTGTAATCCAGAAATTATCTCCGTCATTAGTAGAATCTACCCAATCTATATTTGTTCCTTGAGTATTGGGAAGTTCATTATCAAATTCAAACGTGGCAGGATAATACCCGCTCATAGGAGCCGTGTAGGTTTTATTTTCAGGAGAAGTTATGTTGATTTCAGGACCACTTGATTTTGGAAGATTATTCAAGTTAGTTGAAACTCCTTCATCATGAATATCATTCCTGAAATTAAATTGCATTAAAGAAGAAAGACCAATTATCATTATTAGAGTTAAAATG
Organism: Promethearchaeota archaeon; assembly: GCA_016839905.1. The sequence continues at coordinate 2,689 of JAEOTJ010000462.1, forward strand.
ATCATGCTCCCATTTTTTTGATTTCTCATCTATTATATCACGACTTTTAACTTTTAGTTAGTGTAAATTTTTCTTTTTTTTTTTATAGATAATAATAAGTTACTCTATCATTTAAAAGAATAAGGACTGATTTTAAACTCCAATAATTTAAGGGAAAAAATAAATAATTAAAATTTAATAAAAAATTTTAAGAAACAATAAAAAATTAATAGAAATTATAAAGATGTCAAAATTCCTTGAAAAAAAGTCTGACAGCTCATATTTTTTACACATTAATGCTAAACCAAATTCAAACAAGCAAGAAATCATAGATGATGGTCAATATCTCACGATCTTACTCCGCTCTAAAGCAATTCAAAATAGGGCTAATAAGGAACTAATAAATTTTTTAAGGAAAAAACTAAAAATCTCTTCTAATCAGGTTAAATTTGTATCTGGTTTAAAAAATTCGAATAAAATCATAGAAATTTCATTTAATGAAGATATAGAGGAGTCTGAAGTTATAAAGAAGATTTTAGGTTAAGATTTAATATTTTTAACTCCCGATTTTCTTCATTTTTCCACATTTCAAACATGTTATAAAATGAGTCATCCCTTCATCAGCACTTCTCGTCTGTCGAGTTTCAAGATGAGCTTTATCATATCCACATAGAGGACATCGAAAATCTTTAATCGTGCTTTTTAGATTTTTTTCTTTCCAATCCATGATAGTATTAGTATTAACAACTTCTGCTCTAATATTATGCTTAACTGTAGTTTTGATCTTATAAAAATCAGATTTTCCATCGATAAGTGGTCTTGTAGCACCACATTTACATTTAAATACTTTCTCGCCATCCACGTTTGATGGCAACATCAACCCTCCACATTCATCGCAAAACTCAACCATATATAATCATAAATTAATTCATTC
>JAEOTJ010000096.1 GCA_016839905.1 Promethearchaeota archaeon
AAGCGAAAAATAACCTTAGGGAGGAGAAACAATCAAAATTTCGTTCAATTACCCTTTTACAAGTTGATCCATCAACTCAAGTACAAGGCAGAATTAGTTGGCATTTCCGTGTCACTAGAACAAGAATTATTTACTTCCAAGTGTAGTTTTTTGGATGGGGAGTCCATTATCAAGCACGAGCAATATATGGGAAGGCGCGTGAGCAGGGGACTCTTCAAGTCTAAGAAGGGCATTTTAATTAATGCGGACGTGAATGCAGGCTATAATATCATTAGAAAAGCACTCCCGAATGCCATTTCGGCTGACGGGATAGAGGGTGTAGGGTTTCACCCATGTTCCATTGCCATTTCATGAGTAAACTGGATTATAGAATAAAATTTATTTACTAAGAAGGTAAATTAAAAATAACCTAAAACATTATTAATAATATTATTTTAGACATTTTCTTTAATAAATGATTTATTAAAAATTGAAAGTTATATTTTATTCATTTCCTCTCTCTGTTTATGAAAATTATAAATATTTTACACCGAGCATTCCGATATATTTGAAATTCATCTAAAATTTCAGAAAGTTTTCGGACAATTATTAATTCCGCATTTATATCACAATGGCAATTATGAACCTTGTAAGGAATTAAAATATTACTATTCATGAATATTTTATAGTTCTTAAAAAAAAAAAGGGGAGTTGGATATTAGGTAGGGCTTTATAGACGTCTGAATATATAAGATATTGAAAACGAAAATGGAGCCAATGTACACAATAAGCATGTTATAATAAGCGTGGTTATGATTATCCCTGCTATAATGTTCCCGGAATTTTTATATGTATATACCAAAACAAAAGAGCATAAAAGAGTAACTGGTGTAGATATAATTAAAAATATCACATAGAAATAATTGCCTCTTATTATACAGAAACCCAATACAAATGTATATAGGTATATTATTTGAATTAAAAAACCTAAGACACCTGTCTTTATTAAACCTTTATCCTTGTTTTCAAGTTTTGGTTGGAGGATTAATTGCGAAAATATTGCAAATATTGTCATGATGAGGACCAGTATTGCGAAGTATATCGGAACCCATGGTAATTTAAAGATCGAAGGTATCATTCCTATATAATTTAGTCCAAACGTGAGAATTATTATAATGTACAGGAATATTCCTAAAAGAACACCTAAAACGATATTCCTTAGTAAGAGATCTCGTGATATTTTAAAAGGTTTTTTTAGATATTCTTTTACTGAAGAGTCTGTCCTTTTTGCAATCGATCGAAACATTAAAAGTAATCCAAACGCGTGACCGAATAAAAGCATTGACAACAGCCCTGCTAACTTTAGTGGAAGAAATGCAATCCCAAAGGCGATTATTATTCCTGGAATTCCTAAAACTAAAGTATATAATAGCGATTTTTTTGATAAACTACTCACCGTTTCATTAGAAACTTCTATCTTAACGATTTCCTCTTCTCTTGGGCGTACCAGCAAATTAGAAAGCGGTTTTATGCTTAAAAAGAACACACCAAGACCTCCAGCAACTTGCATTACCAGTATTAAAAATCTAAAGTGCACGTAATAATCCTCGTCAGGAGCCTTAACGTCATCAAACGTGTTTATCACCCAATTTCTTGCTTCTCGAATAAAATCTGGATCCCATGAAAGAGTCAAGTGATCGCTATTATCATCAAGATAGATTTTCGAAGCATTTGCTGTAAAATTCCCATATAACTTATTAAAATCCACATCCTTGCTTTCTTTACCTAGCCATTTTCCCATTTCTTCTTTACCCTCTGCTAAAGTATGGGCTTCGTCATAACGAGCTTGAATAATGAGTACATTTAGACTTCGATTGGCGGCGATATCATTCTTTTCAATTTTTAATCCAGAGCCAACTAAAATTAGACACTTAAAATCATCATCTGCTTTAACAACTTTATTTCCTGGTCCTCCTCCCATACTATATCCCAAATATCCGAGTTTATCCATATCAATATCATTTCTATCTTCTAAATATTTCTTTATTGCTTTAACATCCTTGTCTAGTTTATCATTATCAAGCTCTCCGGTGCTTTGGCCATGTCCTCTAAAATCTAATGTCGCGACAACAAATCCCGCTGCCGCCATTTCAATAGCATACCCTTTTAAAAATTCCTTATTAGCAGATCCCCCATGCCCTAAAATCATCGCTTTCATTTTCTTATCACCATTAACGGGCTCATATACATTAAAATAAATTGTTACATCGTCATCAGTTTGAGCGGTCAGGCCATAGGTCACTTTTACGCTTGTAGGTGTTATAAATATTAAGATTGTACCTAAAATAAATAATGAGAAAAAAATACACCAGGTTATAGATTGTTTTCGATTCATTTTCTTTACTCTATTTTTTTATTTAGATTTTAAAATATTAATTTAATAAATAATAATTATTTGTATTATTATTTAATAAATAGATCTTCAAAATTTTAAGAGAGAATAATAAAGTAATAATTTTTAAAGATCTTTTTCAATTCTAATTGGAACACCAATTTTTTCAAGAATTTTTTCTATTTTTTCACATTCAATTAAGTTGTTTATTAATTGGGATTTATCATTTGTAAACATCCTTAATTTAAAATAAATATTTTAATCAATTTTTAATTATAAAGAGAAAAAAAGTTAAATGGTATTATAAATATTTTATTTAATATGGATTTTTTAATGAGAATTTTAAAAAGATCCTAAAAATTAAAAGAATAAAAAGAAAAAATTTGTTTTTAGAGAGTGAGAAAAATTTTATTATATAATATTAATGATCGGGGAGAAATGATTAAAACAAATAAATTACACTTCTTCGCAAATGAGATTTATCTTGTAGATGATGATAAGACGATTTTTTTATGGTTTGGTCGTGAAGTAGGCTTGAATAAGCAAGATATTACCGTTAAAAAGGCAAGAAAGTTAAATAAAGACCGTGGAGGGAGAGCAAAGTTACTTTTAATGAATCAAGGTCGAGAATATGGGACATTTTCAGCAATGATGGATGACCTTAAGAAAGGAATTAAGGAAGAGGAGGTAATTGAAAGAAGACCAGAATTAGATTTAAAGGAACCTAAAAAAGTTCTAAAGGCGATTGAAGAAAAAGCACCAGAAGTAGAATTAGGAGTTGTACAATGGCTTGAACAATTAAAAACATATAGAAAAACTGTAATTTTAAATTCAATTCCAGAACCCAAGGAGGAGGTAATTGTTCCTGAACCTAAAGAGGAAGTAATTATTCCAGAACTAAAGGAGGAGGTAATTATTCCAGAAGCTAAGGAGGAAGTAATTATTCCAGAACCTAAGGAGGAAGCAATTATTCCAGAAACCAAGGAGGAGCCATATATGCCGATAAAAGTTGAACCAAAATTACATGTACCATCAAATTTAGAGAGATGGCTCATTCAATTAATGAAATATAGAACAGAAGCACAAAAGGAAATAATATCTGATGTTCCAGGGGTAAAGGAGACTATTCCTGAAGATTTTAAGATAATTATGGAAGAAAGTGTTGAACAGGTTGAGGAAAAAATCGAAGTGGATTTTGAAACATTGGTCAATGTTGGAGCATTTTATTTATCAAAAAGAGGATTTACTTATGATCAATTATGTTGGATTCTCTCAGAAAAGCATTTAAATATTCAAAAAAGCGGGAATGTTTCAGAAGAAGAGATTCGGGAAAAGGCAGAGGAAGTTTTTAACACCTCTTGTACTTATGATGAACTATGTTGGCTTATTGCTGAATTGGATACCATTGTAGCTCAAAAGTATTTTGATGAATTTTAAAATACTAATTCTATAAATATATATTTATTTTAAATTATTGAAAATTTATCTAATTAAGAAATGAAAAATATTAAACATTTCAAAAAATCAGATAAGGAAATAGAAGCTCAGATTAAAGTGGCGGCTTATTTTCTTGCACAAAAAAATCTTCCTTTAAATGATTTGTGTTGGTTACTTGCTGAAGTACAATTAAAAGTTCAAGAAGGTAAAAAAGATATCCCTGAAAGTGAAATTCGAAAAAAAGCAGAAGAGATTTTCTTTTCGGGCTATAGTTATGATGAAATATGCTGGTTAATTTCTGAATTTGAAATTTTAATTAAAAAAAAGTATTTTAGCATTGACTATTCTAACTTTTAATTAGATTACTTATCATACTTTAATAAAAAGTCAATTAATTCTTTATTTTTTCTTAAATAACTATATTGTTCTTTTTTGACTTTATCCTTCACGATTTTCAGAATATCGTTAATATCATTTGATCCTTCAGCGACTTCTGCGGTTATATTGGGTAAAAGCCCAAAAAGCATTTGTTGGTTAATTGGATTACCCTTATATTTTCGAGGGGATAAATCACTTGCAAGGAAAAGAAAGATTGGCGAAATAGCTTCAGGAGGGTCCATTTTTCCAGAATGTTGCCCCCAGCTTATTAAATCTTCTTGAAGTTTTGTCTCGATGGCGCCAGGTAATATAATACCTACATAAATATTGTATTGTGCGATTTCACTTTGCAATGCTTTACCCATGGCAGTTAAAGCTGCTTTAGATGTTGCATATGCTACTTTTTTACTCCCAAAATACACATTTCCTTGGACAGAGGAATTAAATATTATCTTTCCACCCTTGTTTTCAATCATATTGGGAAGAATTTCTTTAATTAATGCATATGTCCCTAAAATATTTAAGTTAAACAATTTTTGAGCCTTCTCTATGGGATATTCAATGACTTCAGAAAATGCTGTCATTCCTGCATTACATATTAAAATATCACAGGTATCAAAATTATTAAAATAATTGGTGGCACATGTAGAAACGCCTTCAAGCGTGGAAAGATCGGCCGGGATGGAGAGCCCTTTTACACCATATGATTTAATATCTCTTACTGTCTGGTCTAATTCAGATTGTGTTCGGGAACTTACTGCTACATTAGCACCATTTTTAGCAAAATCAATGGCTACAGCCTTTCCAATTCCACGTCCTCCACCAGTTATTAAAGCATTCTTATCATTTAATAATTTCATACTTTATATATAAACTTTTAAAATTTAAAAAGATTTAATTATATTTATTAAGCTTATCTCTTATTTTTAAAAGATAATATAATGGAGTATTAAAAAAATGCCTTTAATTAATTCGATTCCAACAAAAATACCTAAACAATTACGAAGAGGTTTGAAAAATAATAAATATGATGATATAATTCTCTTTACTCTCTCAGTTTTTGGATACCATAAATTAAAAGAACTTATAAATGATCCTAGCAAGTCGATTGAAAATAGGATGGACAAGACGATTTTTCTTAAATGGGCGGATGAATTAAAACAACAAGAATTTATTGAAGAATATGAAAAAAATAATGAGATTTACTATAAAATAACTGATAAAGGTACTGAAGAATTTTTTAATCGTATAAAAGACTTACCATTTGTAAAACGCCTAAAATTTAAGTTTTCTGTAATAACTGGTCCAATACAAAAAAGTAATGAGAGTCAATCTATATCAAATCCACGACTTAAATTAAGCTATAGGGATTTTGTATTAGGTCTCTTGACAATTGCTTGGCGTTTAAATGAAACCCTCGCACTTGGAGCTAAAATAATGAATTTAAACCCAGATGATAAAATTGCGATTGGTAAATATTATGATAGAAACGCAGAAATGTACCCTGAGAGAACTGCTCTTCTATTTGAAGATGTCAAATATACCCATAAAGAGTTAAATGAATGGATCAATCGTTATGCAAACTACTTCCTTTCTCTTGGTTTAAAAAAGGGAGATGTAATAAATGTTCTATTAGAAAATCGTCCAGAATTAATGTTTATTATTGGAGCCATGGCAAAAACGGGTATTATTGCAGCATTGATTAATACAAATCAAAGAGAAGCATCCTTAGTGCATAGTTTAAAGCTTAATGATGTGAATCTTTATATTATTGGGGAAGAACTCATTAAGCCATTTGAAAAAGTAAAAACCAAACTTGAATTAACAGGTAAAGAAAAGCTCTACTTTTTAGCTGATAAAGGAGAAATTGATACTCCTGAAGGTTACATTAATTTTAAAAGAGGGGTTAAAGATCAAGATATAACCACTCCTTCAACTCTAGAAAATATCTACGGAAGAGATAACTATGCATATATATTTACTTCAGGAACCACAGGCCTTCCAAAGGCAGTTCCCACGAGAAATATGCATTCAATAAGTTCAATGTTATATTATTCTACATTCATATTGAACAATCAACCTGAAGATGTCATGTATATAACACTTCCTTTATATCATAGTGGGGCCATGAATACCGCTTGGCCTGCTGCCTTGGGTAATGCATCAACGGTTGCTTTAAGGCGAAGGTTTAGTGCGAGTAATTTTTGGAAAGATGCCATTAAATACAACGTAACGGTCTTTCATTACATTGGTGAAGTATGTAGATATCTCCTGAATCAACCTCCAAGTAAAGAAGAGCAAAGTCATAATGTTTATAAAATGATGGGAAACGGAGTTAGGCCAGAATATTGGTCAGAATTTAAAGAAAGATTTGGAATAAAAGAAATATATGAGTATTATGGTGCAACCGAATATAATAGTATTTTTATTAACATACTTAATAGAGATTTTACAGTTGGAGTAAATTTTTACCCTCACGCAATCGTTAAATATGATATCGATGCCGATGCTCCTATTTTAGATGAAAATGGATTTTATCAAAAAGTAAAACCTAGTGAAGCAGGCTTGTTACTTTTAAAGATACTAAATATTATAACATTTGCGGGATATAAGGATAAAAATGCAACTAAAAAAAAGGTGGTTGAAAATCCTTTTGGTAATAATGGAAAATGGGTAAATACGGGGGATATGATGCGAGATATGGGTTTTTACCACATGCAATTCGTTGATCGTCTTGGAGATACTTATCGTTGGAAAGGAGAAAATGTATCTACTGCTGAAGTTGAAGATATCATCGCCCGTTTCAGGGAGGTTGACTTCTCCTCTGTATATGGTGTGAACATTCCTGGAACAGATGGAAAAGCTGGAATGGCTTCTATTCTTGCGACACGAGGTCATGATGAATTTGACTTTAAAGAATTCATGAAGTTATTAAAGGATAACTTACCAAAATATGCAATACCTAAATTTTTGCGCTTTATAACTAAATTATCAACAACAGCGACTTTAAAAATTCAAAAATCTAAAATGAAAAAGGAAGGTTTTAACGTTAATATTACAGAGGACTCAATTCATGTGCTTTTACCGGGAAGCTCAGAATATATCCTTTTAACCAAAGAAATTCATAACAATATAATGAATGAAAAATATCAATTTTAATTAATAGCTTTCCTTGAAATAATATTAAAAATAATCGTATATAATAATAATAGTAATAAAAAAAAAAAGTGTGAAATAAAATGAGTGATATAAATTTTCCAATAGATAGTTCTGATTTAAGGTCAATAATACCTCCAGAAGAAGACATTATTTATGATACTTACATGAAGGCTAATTTAACTTCTGGTAAAAAAAAGATTCAATTCATTTCGCATTTTTTAATGACTGAAAATGGCTTCTATTGGACAAATCCAGAACAAAATTCGATTTCACTATCCTTTCCTTTAATAATTCTCCATAGACAAAATCCTGAATTACTATATTCAGATTGGATTGATATTAAGGACATAGAAGAGAACAAAATTAGGGTAGGTTCAACCGATCATTTTACATTGTTTAGAAATGATGAGATGGAAACCGAAGAAGACCATGCGATAAGAGTAAAAGCATTTGCTTTAAAAATGTGGCCTAATGTAATTGTTAAGTGTACTAATTGGCTAAATCAATATGAATATGATCTCTCAATTACGAATAAAAAAAAGAACGGTGTTAGAAAGAAACTAAAAAGAGCTAATAAAAAATATGATAAAGCAAAAAAGGAAATGGGGATTTAATTAAAAAAAGAGAATATCATGAATGAAAAATATCCATTTTAATATCCTTATTCATTGAGAGCGTGAATAGAAAAAAAAAAGAAATAATATTAAAAAAAAAAGAATTTATTCAAAAGGAAAATTTGGCTTAGTTCCACAAAGTGTAGTAGTTTCCTCTATCCATTGTGATAATTCTTCATCAATCCTGCAATACGTCACAATTTTATCTAAATCTTGAAGTTCTGCGAAAGCACATTCAATAATAAGATCCCAACCTCCATAGATTGGAGTGGCGTAAGTTACTTCCCAATTTTCATCAGCTTCTTTTGATTTTAATCCTTTTAGCTTTTCTACCAATTGCCATTCTTTTCCAATTATTTTTAGTCTTATTAAAATATATCCTCGATAAGAAATTTCTTTACAACCTCTTTTTTTTAGTTTTTTTTACTTAAATTTTTAAAATATAATAAAAGTTTTTATTATTACCAATAAATCTCTTTTAATTCCGATTGATATTCGTTTAGAGACTTAACCTTTAAAGGTTTTTCACGCACATTTTCAATCGCATCTATTATGGCTTTTGCTAATTGTAGATTAATTATGACTGGGATGTTATAATCTACTGCCATTCTCCTGATCTTATACTCATCCTCGATGACTCTCCTGAATTTTTCCTCTACCGTAGTTGGTAGGGGAATGTTAATGACCATATCAATATTCCCTGTCTGCATGCATTCCATTATATTAGGCTCTTTACCAACTTCATGAACTTTATATAAACGTACGGCGTTAATACCATTATCTTTGAGAGCTATTGCAGTATTTTCAGTCGCAAAAATCGTGAAACCTAATGAAATGATTTTTTTCGCCAAAGGGATAAGTTCTCTCTTTTGTTCATCTCCACCGATTGAGATCAGGATATTACCCCCATCTATAGGAATGTATTGCTCGGCAGCTTCTAAAGCTTTCATCAAGGCACTTGGAAAATCGTCATCGATAATCGCGGTTTCTCCTGTTGAATTCATTTCTACCGAGAGAATTGGGTCTGCGTCATCTAACCGCATAAAAGAGAACATTGGGGATTTTACTCCAACATAATCTCCATATGGCAAATTTAAAAGCCGTTCGGGTATTTTTTCTCCCATTATAACCTCGGCAGCTAATTTCATCAGATTTATTCCTCTCACTTTAGATACATAAGGCATGCTTCTACTAGAGCGTAAATTACACTCAATGACGAAGACTTGCTCATTTTTAACCAGATACTGCACATTAAAAGGACCTTGAATTTTCAGTGCAAGAGCTATTCTTTGTGTATAATCTTCAATTTGAGATTTCACATTATCAGAAATAGTCTGAGGTGGAATTGCCATAGTGGCATCGCCTGAATGCACTCCTGCGTTTTCTATATGTTCCACAATGGCTCCAATGAGTACTTTATCAACGTCACATATTCCATCACATTCTACTTCAAGCGAATCCGTAAAAAACTTTGTCATCACGACGGGGTATTCACTAGATACCGCTGCCGCTAAATCAAGCGTGTCTTTTAACGTTTTCTCATCGTAAGAAACTCTCATAGCAGCTCCACTTAATACATAAGAAGGTCTTACCAAAACGGGATAGCCTACTTTTTTAGCAAATTTAAGTGCCTCTTCATTAGTAGTTAGCATCGCCCATTCTGGTTGTTTTATGTTGAGCTGATCAAGAAGACTACTGAATTTTGATCTATCCTCTGCCATATCTACACGTGAGCCATGAGTTCCTAAGATATTAATACCTGCTTTGCGGTAAAATTCAGAGTATTTTGCAAATTTTGCTGCAAGATTCTGAGCGATTTGACCTCCAGCATTCAAAACTATTCCATAAGCTTTTTCGAGTTCACAAATATCTAAGACTCTTTCGCCGGAAAGCTCCTCGAAGTATAGGCGGTCTGGAACGTCATAATCGCTTGAGACTGTCTCAGGATTATAATTCACAATGATGGCCATATCTACATCTAATTTCTGAAGCCCCCATACACAATTCACCGTACCCCAGTCAAATTCACAACTGGCACCTATTCGATATGTTCCACAGCCTAATACGATGATTTTTTTAAGATTCTGCTTTTCTTCTTCATCATAATCTATATCGTGTTTATTACCCCAATAAGTAAGGTATAAATAATTCCGTGTAGGCACACATTGGCCAGCTAATGTATCAATTTGCTTTACATAAGGTACGATATTATATCTTTTTCTTAACCTTCTAACAGTTGGAGTATCTAATCCCATTATTTTAGCGATTTGGCCGTCCGAAAATCCGTAGCGCTTAGCTTTTAATAGATGATATTGCTTATCTTCATCAGAAGAACCTAGAAAATCTAGATTTTTTAAATCTTGTTCAATATCAACTATATTCTTTAATTTATATAGAAACCATTTATCCACCATCGACCTTTCATATATTTCATCAATAGAGATTCCTCTTTTAATCGCCTCGCCAATTCTTAAAAACCTTAAATCAGTTGGATTCCTCAATTCATACTTTAATTCATTGATGTCTTCAATAGGTTTTAGATCATTCGCGACAAAGCCTTTTAGTCCTATATCAAGCATGCGTATCGCTTTTTGTATTACTTCTTCAAAATTGCGTCCTATACTCATGCATTCTCCGACTCCTTTCATTTGTGGTCCGATGCGCCTGTCAACTTTTTCAAATTTAGTCAAATCCCATCGTGGATACTTTCCTACCATATAATCTGTTGCGGGCTCGAAGTTTGCCGTGGTTTTAAGAGTTATCTGATTTTTTAACTCGGGTAAAGTGTAGCCTATCGCAACTTTAGCAGCAATATAGGCCAAGGGATATCCTGTGGCTTTTGATGCAAGAGCAGACGATCTGGATAATCTAGCATTGATTTCAATTGCTCTGTGCTTCTTAGAAAAAGGGTCTAACGCCCATTGTATGTTACATTCTCCTATTACGCCAACAGCACGAGTAGCTCTAATGGAAGCTGACCTAAGCATTTGCAATTCATCATCAGGAAGTGTCTGAGCGGGTGCAACTACGATTGAATCTCCGGTGTGTATACCACAAGGATCAACATTCTCCATACTACAATTAATAAAACAATTATCATCCGCATCTCTAAGGATTTCAAATTCAATCTCCTTCCATCCCCAAACACTTTCTTCAATTAAAATTTGATGTATTCTCGACTGAGCTAATCCTCTCTTTGCCACTCTTTCAAATTGCTCCCAATTGTGTATGATTCCAGAACCCTTACCTCCTAAGACATAAGCTACCCTTAACATTAAAGGGAATCCGAGTTCTTCTGCCATTGCTTTGGCATCCTTGTAATTATTTACTGCTTTACTCTTACAAACAGGACAATCTGCTTCGACCATTGCTTTAACAAAGAGGTCCCTATCTTCAGTGGCTTCAATTGCCTCAATTGGTGTCCCTAAGACTTTGATATTATATTTTTCGAGAATCCCTGCTTCATGCAGCTCAACAGCAACATTTAACCCTGTTTGACCACCAAATGATGTACATATTCCATCGGGCCTTTCCTTTTTGATAATTTCCTCAACATATTTTATATTAATGGGTTGTAAATAGATCTGATCCGCCATCTGCGGGTCAGTTTGTATCGTAGCAATATTTGGGTTAACAAGGACAGTATAAATCCCTTCTTGGTTTAAGGCCTTAAGTACTTGGCTTCCTGAATAATCAAATTCGCCAGCTTGTCCAATTCTCACAGCTCCAGAGCCTAATATTAAAACTTTTTTTAATGATTTATCTAAAGGCACCTTTTTACACCTCCAATAATTTAATAAATTTATTAAAAATCATTTCCTTCATATCTAATGCTCCAGGCGAGGCTTCAGGATTAAACCCTACTGAGAAGACTGGTTTACTCTCGTGGATTAACCCTTCATTTGTATCATCGTCTTTATCATAGAAATATTGCTTAAAGCCTGCTTTCTCAACATCTTTCAGGCAAAAGGCATGATTTTGAAATGTAATATAGCAATGCCCGGTGGCGGACTCAACAGTAGTCCTGCCCCCTCTATGTTCTGCGGTCATTTTATAATAATCAGCATCCGCAGCTAAACCTATTAAAACATTCCCCAACCCAATTCCCATTGTAGGAATATTATTTTCGATTAATTGTTTAATAGTATTAATTGAATCATTTAATAATGAAGGATTTCCCGGACCATTTGATACTAAAATCCCATTAGGTTTTAACTCCATGATTTTTTCATAAGATGAGTCATACGGAACTATAATTACTTCACAAGATTTAGCAAGTAAGGTTCTTATAATATTATTTTTGACACCTAAATCAATTATTACCACCTTACACTGTGGTTCTTGAGGAGTATATGTAATAATTTCATTCACTGAAACATCTTTAGTAAGGTTTCTTTGACTGATATATTCAACATTTTTTATTTCTTCTTTTAATTTTTCAATATCAGGCTTCTCTCCCTTATTAAATGTTTGAATCAAAGCAATTTGGCTTCCTTTTTCAACAAGCATTTGAGTTAACATTCTCGTGTCAATCCATTGGATACCCGGGATATTTTCTTCAATCATCCAGTCTTCTAGAGTACGAACACTTTCATAATGGTGTGGAGTTTCACAGTATTCATTGACAATCATTCCCTTTAAGTGAGTTGTATTTGACTCAAATTTTTTTAATATACCATAATCATCCTTATCCTTATTGGGAACCCCAAAATTACCTATACAGGGATATGTAAATAGCACGATTTTATCTCTATATGTCGAGTCTGTTAATATCTCAACATAACCTGAACCAGGAATACATGTGAAAGTCATTTCACCTACAACTTTATTTGTAGCTCCAAAACCTATTCCCTCGAAATAAGTCCCATCTTGTAATATTAATATAGCTGGTTTTTCAGTTTTATAGATCATAGTTCTCAAAATAATATTTGTTTATCAACAAAAGATAATATAACTAATTTAGCCACGTTATATAATTTAACATAATAACCCGACAATAATTA
>JAEOTJ010000463.1 GCA_016839905.1 Promethearchaeota archaeon
AATTTAAGGAGCAAATATACAGGACCAATAATTTTTGGAGGAATTATAATTGGCTTTTTAACAGTAATAGCTGCTATACCGCTTTATATTTCAGGAGATTCTAGCTTTAGTTTTTTAACCCATTGGATTAGCCATTTAGGAATCGGCCCAAATGGTTCAAATTTTGTTTTTAATGGAGGTATGATATATTCTAGTATAATAACATGGATTTTTAGCTTATATTTTGCACATTATCTTCATAAACGGGGAGCTTTAAAATTCTTAATATACATTTCGATTTTCTGCGGTTTTCTTCTAGGAACTGGTCTTTTAATGACGGGAGTTTTTCCAATGGAATTAATTTTCGGAATTCATAATGTTGCTGCAGGATTGTTTTTTTATGGAGGGTTATTAAGTTGTATTGTTTATGGGATTACTGCTTATTTTACTCCAAACGTATCAAAACTTCATCCCATAACTGGTTTTATGACAGCTATCATTCTATTAACATATATCATTATAAATTCCCTCCCAGTAAATGTATCAGTTGTAATGGCGGCAGAATGGTCAGTTTTTTTCGCAATTCCATTATGGTTGATTTCTCAAGGTTTTTTAATTCTAAGATCGGAAAGGAATTAGTCATTTTAATCCAAAAATTTAAGATGGTTATTTCTTTTCTTTTCAAAATTAAGAAAAAATGATGTAGTTATGGAAGATTTTATCAAACCACTATCACCTGAGTTTAACAACATTTACTTTATTGAAGGTGAACGCTCTGCTAGATATCCATATTCAAATTCTATGTTAATAGGGGACTATTTAATAGATACAGGAATATCTCCTAAACGATTGAGAAGATTAAAAAGAAGATTTCCCATTAATAATGTTTTTTTAACCCACTGGCACGAAGACCATATTTCTGGTAATTATTTACTAAATAATGCAAGATTTTATTGTCATCCAAAGGACAAAGAACCTATTGAAAATGTCGATAAAATGATACCTCTGTATAATGTAAAAAATACTCCTGTTGAAGATGAACTAAAAAGTTTAATTGAACTACTACGGATGCAAAATGTTAAAATTAATATATTACTTGAGGATAATGACATTTTTAACATTGGAGATCAGTTTAAATTAAAGGTTCTTTATACTCCTGGTCACACCGCAGGACACTGTGCATATTATGAACTCAATTCAAAAATTGCATTTTTTGGTGATATCGATCTGACTAGGCATCCATACTATGGAAATCTTGATGCGAATTTAATTGAATTTGAGGAATCAATTGATAAAGTTAAAAATTTAGATGCAAATATCGTGGTTACAGGACATAGAGGAATAATTGAAGGGAAGAAAAAAATCAATGAGGAAATCGAGAAGTATAAGTTAATCTTACAAGAACGGGACAATAGAATTCTTTCTTTCTTCTCTGAAAGGAGCAATCCGATTAGTTTAATTGAGTTTAAGAATAAAAACATTATCTATCGAAAATATTCTGCCTTTAAGGATTTTGAACTTATTGCTGAGATTTTAATGATTGAAAAACATATAGAGAAATTTCTAAATAGGAATATTATTTCAAGAAAGGATGATGGTTTTATTCTAAATTAAATAAAAGGAAAAAAAAATATTATTTGTCAAGAGATACTGATTCGGGCATTTTTTTCATTGTTGCTTTAATATCTACTCCTTGTTTTTTAAGTTTAGATCTCTTGATAAGATATAAGATTATTCCAATACCCATGAAAGGGAAAACTATCATTGAGATTATTAAACCCGCATCAGGATCCAAAAATAGCAAGAAAAGGAATAATACTGAAAACACTGCTCCAAGAATGCCAAAAATTGCTATCCAAACGGGAGAGGGTTTAAATCCCGCTTTTTCATGCCATTCAGGAAATTTCTTCCGGAAGAAAATCGATCCAATGCATAAGGGTATTTGAATGATTAGTACGACTACACCTACAATTGCACTCAATAATGTGGCTGCAAGCTCAATTGTAATATCTGCAAGCAATGTAAGTATTGGTATGAATGTAATTAAAAAGATCACACCAATTATAAACAATAATGTTAGAGCAGGTATTGGAGTTTTGTGTTTATCGTGAACCTTCGAGAACCTTTTTGGAAATAAGTTTTCCCTACTAATCATCAAAATATCACGGGAATAAGCCATATAGGAGGGATGGACTGTTGAAGCAATAGCGA
This sequence comes from Promethearchaeota archaeon, assembly GCA_016839905.1. Next base: position 2,191 of record JAEOTJ010000463.1, read on the forward strand.
GAGCTATTAAAATTGCTATGAAAACCACCATTCCTGGTGGAAGTAATCCATTAATACTTATTATCTCAAGAACAGTTCCGACTGTAACGCCCCAAGGATGTACACCAGCAACCATGATTGCTTGGAGAGTATATAAAGATATTAGTATGATGAAGCTAATCAATAGAGCTCTTGGAATATTCTTTTTAGGGTTTTTAACTTCTCCAGCGACATCTAGTATTAGTGTAAATCCAATAT
>JAEOTJ010000464.1 GCA_016839905.1 Promethearchaeota archaeon
GAGAATAATGATTTAAGAAAATCAACTGAATTAAAGCAAAAGTTCTAGTTAAATGGGGTATCTTATAAACAAAGATTTAAAATAAATGCATAATGATATTATCTAACTTTCGAAGTTGAGTTTAAATTAACAATATAAAGAGTTTTTTAAAATAAAATAATTAAATATTTTTTTTTCAATTTTTCTAACATTTCTTATTAAGAATTTATTATATATTATTTCTAGTTCATCCGGATTAAACGTATAATATTTAAATACTAATTTATTTGAAACATAATTCTTGATATTGAATAATGATTCCAAAACTGGTAAAAATATTTTAAATAATGATTGATCTTTTGATGTGAATTTAAAATTTTTATTTGTTTTTCTAATGTAAAGAAATGAATGATAAAACAATAAAAATAAATGGTAATAGCAAATATATTTAATAACAAAATAAAAATGCTCAATAGATGGACAAGGGATAAAAATCTCAATGTCCTGACCAATTACTACCTCATCATTAATATTTATCTCATTAAATTCTTGAAATCCTAAATTTTTTAATTTTAATATTAAATCTTGCTCCTTCTTGTCAAAGAAAATACCGTATTTTAATCTTATCCATGACTCAAAGGTTCTTCCATAGAATCTAAGAGATTTAAATTCTAGGTTCAAGATTCTAATAGGTATTTTAAAGTATTCAAAAAAAGTTTCCCATTTATATGGACTAGCTCTATAAATCTCAACCCATTCTGATGAAATATAAATTTCACAGTAATAGGCGAATTTTATAATAAGATCACTTAATTTACTTTTATTATCATTAAATGAATTATTCTGTTTTTGAAATTGAATAATTTCTTTATGAATTGATTCTATTAAGGTGATATAAAAACACATATAATTATTTCGATAACTACGTATTATTTCTATATCCGATTTTTGTTCTTCTAATTTTATTTTAAATTGATTATTACCTTTTATAAATCTTGGAGGAACCAAAAAATCAAGGAAACTTGGATTAAAATCTTCTTTAAATGCTTCATAGATTATTAAAGATTTACTTTTTTGAGGATAGAATATGATAATCTCATACTTAACTCTTGGAAGATTATTAATAACAACTTTTAAATTATCTATTGAAACATCAACAAGCTTTTTATCATTAAAATCTAACGTTCTTGAATCAAAATAGTATTTTCCTTTCCTATTCTTGCTTAAAAACTCGTTTTTTAAGTTATAAAATTTTCTAATGAAATAATTCCCATTCTCTAAATATTTTAAATCCTTTAATTCTGTTTCCTCCCATTTAATATCATAAAGATTAGGGACGATGATATCAATAATTCTTTCTTTCATCATTAAAATTAAGCAAGATATTAACTCTGCTTTTTTAACTTTAAATTTTGAGTTTCGCTTGCTAAATCTTCTTATAAGTTTATGCAAAAGCGCAGCTTGAATCTTCCCTTTACTTTTTAAATAATTTATTATTTCATCTTTTAATTTAAGATGACTAGGTTCCTTTACAGATATCATTAAAACCATTAATAAATCCAATTTAAATTATTTAAATACCGAAAATTCTATAGATTTTTAAAGTTCTTTTAAAAAGAAATTTTGATTATAATGATTAAAAATGTTTTATTTATACAATCTTTTGTTCTAGAAAAGGAGCATTTAACAGACGAAATATTAGTATGGCCGGTATATCTCGAAAATTTCTTAAAATCCAGAATTCAAAATCTTAATTTTGACATATTATATCTTCCCGTAGAACAAATTAGAGGAAGACTTAAGATTAAATCATTTAAAAATTTATATGAATTTAATTCTCAAATGGATAAATTAATTTGTGATTTAAATTTTGAATTAGATAAAAATACCATAATATGTATCTCTGGTACGACTTCACATAATTATTTATCAAGTAAATTAATCGCTGAATATTTTAAAAAAAATTATCCCCCTGCTATAACTCTTTTTGGTGGAGCACACGCTTCCGCTTGCCCCCAAGACTTTGATTTTCCTAATTCTCCAATTGATTATATTGTCATTGGAGAAGGAGAACTGTCTCTCTATAACCTTGTAAAAAAAAATCCAAAAAAACAAGAAAAACCAAGAATTCTTCAAAATAATCCTGTTCTGGAATTAGATAACTTACCTAACATAGATTTCACTCTTTTTAATAAATATATCTCTTACTTTAAACATTTAAGTATTAGTTTATCTCGAGGATGTCCATTTAGATGCAATTTCTGTATGGAAAAAGATTTATTTAAGACCAATAATAATGATAATCTTAAATTATGGAGGTCCTACTCCCCAACAAGAGCAATTCAAGAAGTTGAAAGAATGATAAATTATGGTTTAAAAAATAATATAGAAGCATATGGATTCTATGATCCAATCTTTGGTTTAAATAAAAATTGGCTCAATAAATTCTTAGATCTTTATAATTTCAATGAAATTGCTACTTCCTGGATCGAAACTCGATTAGATATTCTAAATGAAGAATTGCTGAAAAAATTGTCACAAAAAAAATTCTATTCAATGTACGGTCTTGAAAGTTATTCTAAAAAAATGCTGTCAATAATGAATAAAACACAAAATCCTACTGAGTACTTGAATAAGTTTGAAAAAGTTTATAATATCCATAAACAATTGGAAAGGCCATTTATGATAAATATTCTATTGAATCATCCTGGAGAAACGAAAACCACATATTTTGAAACTTATAATCGATTAAATAGAATGATCTTGGAAGATAATTTTGATTCGAGGTTATTAAACATAAGATTTTATCATCATTTTCCAGGAACAAAACTTTATAAGAATTTTAGTTACTTTAATGAAAATTACGGTGCCATAGTATATTTTCCACAATGGTGGAAAGAAGAAAATTTATTAAAATATGGAGCTTACTGTGTTAGACCAAGCTCTAAGTTTTCTTTAAGAGAAAGCTTTGAATTGTTTGCCAATTTGTATAAAACTTTAATTAATTCAGATATTAAAACACTAAAAAAAATGAAACCTATCGATCTATTTCAGAAAGCTTTAATTCTTAAAAACGAAATTCAAACCTTAGAAAAAAAAAAGACGGCTAATCTTGAATTTCTTAATGATAATAATATTGAAACTGGGCAAGTTTATCTTAAAAAAATAGCTTAAATTAGAATTTTAAACAATATCTCATATCAAAAAAGTCAGGCATGTAGTAAAACCACATAAAATCCCCTCGAAAATTGATGCTATTAAATTTATATAAGATAATCGATGGTTTTTCGGACCTTTAATTAAAATATACAAGCTTAATAACAAATGAATAAATGCTCCCAAAGAACCTAAGGCAACGACATAATAAATCGTCTTTTCATGTGGATATATAGCAGAATTAATATCTTGAATCCGTTTCATAGTTTTTGAATCAATAAATCCAGAAAAATTAATAAAATTATATATCAATCTATCAGGGAGCGGACCGAGAATAATAATCAAAAAATAAGTAATAAAGTTAAATAATATTCCAAGAGCTAATATGATATAGAAAAATCCTACTACTAGACGTGGATCCTTTCGACCATCTTGAAATTCTCCAATATTTTTATCTGTACTCGCAAGTTTTATCTGGGGAGTCATGTAAATCCCCCTAAATTTCAATAATGTAATAATTCCTATAAATAATAGAATAATAACAAGAATATATTTCATATAGGCGAAGAATAATATAGAAAATTCATTAAAAAGAACGCACCAATCTTCTAAGCCTCCTAGTTCCGCTCTAATAACATCTCCTGGAGCATAATCTTGAAATTCCATCTACAATTTATTTAAAAATAAATATTTAAAGTTAGCAAATATTTATCCCCGATAAATTATAAGATCATTTTAAACAATAGTTAATAAAAAAAAAATTAATTTATGTGATTTTTTCACATTCCTCATTAATAACTTTCATAGTTGCATTAAAATCTGCCCACCAATCTTGTCCTTGCTGAGATACTAACATTGGATCAATCTTACGGGAGTCTAAACACCGAATCTCTTCTTTTAATGCTTTTATTTTTTGTTTCCATATTTCTGAAAAAATACCTTGGAGATTTATTTTTACTTTTTTTATCAATTCCTCATAAGATACGGAAACATCTTCCGTTTTCTGAAGTTTTTGAAGTTGATCAAATTTTATTTTTTCTTTTGCTCTATTTAAATCGCCACAATTAATAGTAACGGTAAAAGGCTCGACTTTACCATATTTACAATTTTTCTGAATTTCACAAGAAGAACAATAACTCTCAAAACTAATAATATAATCTTCTAAACCTACAATTGAATAGTTTAAAACTTTCGACATTTAAATTCACTTTTTGTTTTATATTTAAAATTATTACTTTTTGAATAATTAAAACTTAGGTTTTAAAACGTCAAAAAATTTTTTAACAAAACATTATTAGAATTATTCATTAAGCCTTGATTAAATATTTATTTTAATTAAAATAAAATCCTTAGCGGAGATGGCTTAGCCTGGTATAGCGCACGGCTGATAACCGTGAGGTCGGGGGTTCGAAGCCCCCTCCCCGCATTAATTCTGATCTTACAAAAATAGCATTACTTTTTTAATCAACTTGCTTTATTATTAAATTATAAATGAAGATAATCGTGATTTCTGGTACTCCAGGCACCGGCAAAACATCAGTTTCAAAAAAAATCTCTGAAATCATTGAAACCTCTCTAATTTCACTCAATGAATTAGCAATCTCTGAAAAATTCACGCTTAAGTATGATGAAAAAAGAAAAACTCATGTAATTGATATTGATAAAATAATCCCCTATATCATAGAACAAATAAATAATCTGAAAAAAGAAAACGTTGAGTATTTAATTATCGAAGGTCACTTTGCAGATATTATTCCCGATGATCTTATAAATTTTGCAATCATATTAAGATGTGAGCCTGATGAGTTATATAATAGATTAAAAAATAGAGGCTATCAAATAGAAAAAATAAGAGAAAATATACAAGCAGAAATTCTAGGTAATTCTATTAATTATATGATTCAAAAACAAATTAAATCACCAATATATGAAATTGACACATCAAAACAAAATATTAATTCAATTGCAAGGATTATATTGGATATTATTATGAATAAAAAAGATGTTAAAGAATATAGAATTGGAAAAATTGATTGGTTAGAAAAATTATCTCAAAATAATAGGTTAAAAGAATTTTTCGATTAAATTAATAAGAAAATATTGACAAATATGAAATACGAAATTTCAGATATAGATGCCCTTGGAAGAATAGGGACAATTGAAGTGAATAATAAACGTTTAATAACACCAAACCTTTTTCCAGTAATTCATCCCTATAAAAACCTTATACCAATCCGGGAGTTAAAAAGGTTTGGCGCACAATGCATTTTCATTAATGCTTATATTTTATATCAGAATGAAGCGATAAGGAAGGAAGTATTAAAAAAAGGACTACATGATTATTTAAATTTTAATGGTATAATTGCAACAGATAGTGGCGCTTTTCAGCAGTATATGTATAACAACTCTAAAATAGAAATAAGGGCAGAAGAAATAGAGGGGTTTCAAGAAAAAATTAATTCAGATTTTCCCGTTATTCTAGATATTCCCGTCCAATTAGATGATGACTATAAAACGGCTCAAGAAAAAGTAAGAATCACTTTAAAGCGAGCAAAAGAAAATATTGAACGCAGAACAAATGTAAATTGTAATTGGTTTGGACCAATCCATGGTGGTAAATATAATGATTTATTGAAGTTAAGTGCCAGAGAAATGAATAAACTAGACTTTAGTGTTAATGCTATTGGTGGATTAGTTAAACCTTTCTTAGATTATAGATTTGATTTAACTATTGAAATCTTATTAACTGTGAAAGAGATTCTTACTCCTAACAAACCAATTCATATGTTTGGATTAGGATTACCTCAGTTCTTTTCCTTAGCTGTAGCATGTGGATGTGATTTAATGGATTCGGCAGCATATATCTTATTCGCTAAAGAAAACCGATATTTCACTTTATCAACTGGGACGAAAAAACTTGAGGAATTAGAAGAATTTCCATGCCATTGTCCTATATGTAGCAAATATACGCCAAAAGAAATGAAAAGTTTTGAAGATAATTTAAGAATTGAATTACTAGCAAAGCATAATTTATATCTCTCTTTTTCTGAATTAAAGACAATTAGACAATCAATAAGAGAGGGTAAATTATGGGAGCTTGTTGAACAACGCATAAGAATACACCCAAATTTAGTAAAAGCTTTTAAAATTATAAAAAAAAACCAAATGCTTTTTGAATCATCTGAAAAAATATATAAAAAACACGGAAAGTTATTCATTTCATCAGAAAGCATTCACAGACCAATATTTTGGAGATATGAGAATCGAATCAAATCTAATTATAGAGTTCCAAAAGACGTGAAATATTTAGTTATCCTGCCGGAATTGGATATAAAGGGATATAATTCCCCAACCATTAAGTCTTGGCTAGAAATAATAGACTGCAATACAATATTACCTCGAAAATTAATACACATTGTATTTAATTCAATTCTTTTTGGGATTATCCCCCTCGAAATCATTGATTTATTTCAATTCGAATCTGTAAAATCGTCTGGTAAAAATGATCTATTATTTAAAAATTCAATTAAAAAGTCAAAAATATTTTTAGAACAAAATTATAAATATTATAATAAATGTGGTGTGTTAATACCTGAAAGTTTTTTTAATCAATTCAACGAAATTGTTAAATTCAATCAAAATAATCCAATTTACGGTTTAAGAAAAACCCTAGAATCCAAATACAATCAGGATTTCTCAATATTTAACAATTTAGAAGATCTCCTGCAATTTTTTATAGAGAATAATAAAAAATGAAAGTTTTAGAAAAAATATATGCATTTGGACACGAAAATATTCTCTGTACCCATAATAAAACTATAGAAATAACTAAAGATAATTATCTTACGGTTAAAGGAAATTGTATTTTAGGAATTAATGCTTCAATGGCTTGTAAAGATTTAAATTCTAAATTAAAATCTCAAATAAGAAAAGGTAAAAAATTTAAAATATCTATTCGATCTGGAGAAATTTTTGATTTTTTTTTAGGATATGGAGATGATAAATTGACGTTATTGAGTGATAAAGATATGGTATTCCGTAAAAGTAATTTCATCTGTGATAGAACGGTTTTAATTAACTGTAATAAATCCTCAAATGAACTTCATCGTGATTTAATTAAAGAAATAAAGAATTATGGAAAAAGAATTGTAATTACAATCGAAGTAATTAGTTAAAATGAAGGATAATAAGGAAGATCCAAATTTTATAAGGATTGAGAAACTTCAAGGTCAAAAATTTCTTAAATTTATAAAGAAAGAATTTAAGCAAAAAATAATAATAGATCCAATGAAAAAAGTATTAACTGAAAATGAATACCTCCTTTTCCCATTAATGAATAATGCGCATTTAATAAATGAATTAGTAAATAATATTAAGGATGAAATAGATTTTGAGCTTATTTTTAAGGAAGCAATTTTAAATCCGAAATATAAATATAGGTCTCTACAAGAGGCATTGAATGGTTTAATTCCTGACAATTATTATGAATATGTTCCAAAATCTTTCGATATTATTGGAAATATAGCGATTCTTGAATTTGATAAAGAGATTTCCTTAGAAAAAAATGATTTAATAGATTTTAAATTAAAAATTGCTAAAGTATTACTTGACCTAAATAAAAATTTAAATGCAGTATATGAGAAAGCAAGTGAAATTAAAGGAGAATATAGGCTGAGAGATTTAATATTCCTATACGGTAAAAACAAGACCGAAACGATCCATAAAGAGAATAATTGTATATTTAAACTTGACATTAAACGAACTTTTTTTACTCCAAGACTAGTTTATGAACGAAAAAGAATTACTTCGAGTAATATAAAGAAAAATGAACTTATAGTTGATTTATTTGCAGGAGTTGGTCCATTTTCAATTCAAATTGCTAAACTTCATAATATTAAAATACACTCTTTTGATGTTAATATAGATGCCTATAATTACCTTAAAGAAAATATAAAATTGAATAAATTAAAAGGAGAGATTATTCCATACAATATGGACATTAGAACCCTTCTGGATCCTAGAAATAATATCGGAAATTCTTTAGCGCATGCTGTTGATCGTGTTATAATGAATTTACCTGAAAGGGCATTAAATTTTCTTGATATTGCCTGCTTTTTAATGAAAAAAGAAGGTGGTATTTTGCATTTTTATCAGTTTTATGATAAGTCTCATCCTCTTGAAAAGGCAGAAGATAATTTAAAAATAAAATTGAAAAAATTAAACTTGAAAATTGAAAGAATACTTGAAAAAAAAAGTGTAAAACCCTTTTCACCTAAATCTAATTTAATAGTATCAGATTTACTCATAAAATACTTATAATCTATAAGAATTGAAATAAGTTAGAAAATTTTCCTTCCCTTTATGAACGGTTCCATTATAGTTTGCTTAAAAATATCAATTAATTCTGAAACCTCTGTAAAAATACCAATTATTTCATTTCCTTTAAAAATCCCTATTAGAAATTGAGATAAATCTACATTTAAGGCAATAAATTTTCTCTCAGTATAATTTGTTAGTTTCGCATAATTCTTAATTTCTCTTACAAAAGTATCATCAAAAGGATTTTCAATTTTTGCAGCAATATTTAATATTACATTTTCAGGGATTTTTTTTAGTATTTCAACTATCTCAAATTTTTCTAAATCATGAATATCAGGTAAAACCAATCTTATTGTACTTTTTCCTTTAGGTAAAATCTCTTTTATTTGTCTAACGATATCTTCTAAATTTGATATGACTCTCGTTCCATTAAGCCCTTGTACTAAACTTCCTTTCTCACTTGACTTTTGCTGATTTAAATCTTGTTTCTGCCCTACATTAGTTTTTTTTAATATTTTATCAAGTTCTATCGTTTTATTAAGAAGATCACTTGAAGATTTTTTAAATTTTTCACGTAAATCAATAACTTTTTGGTTTATATTTTGAATTTCTAATTCTTTATTGTTTAGTTTTTGTAAAATCTCATTCTTACTCTCTAATAATTCTTCAACTTTCTTTTCTTTTGTTTCTAATTTATTTTCCAAGTTAATAACTTGTTCCTCTAAATTTCTTCTTTCTCTGTCTAAAAACTCAATTCTCTCATTTAAAATCTCAGAATTCTTTATTTGAGCACTCGTTGCTTTTAGTTCTGCTTGAAGACTCCTTACATCACCGCTTAACATTATTTCTTTATTTTTTGCTTCATTATATTGTGTCATTAAATCTGATATTTTTTCTTTAGCCTCATTTAATTCAGTCATTAAATCAGAAATCTTTTGATTAGCCTTTTGAAGTTTTAACTCATCTTCTAAACTCAATATGAATCCCTAATTTGTATTTCTATATTAATTATATTTCTCCATATTTCTTAAATTTTTATTATCCTAAGAAATATCCTTTAAAATTAGTCTTAATAAAGTTTAAAGTTTTTCTTAAATAATATATTATATAATTTTTTTTCCGTAAGGACTCGTAGCCTAGTCTGGATTGTACTGCTCTAAAGTCTAAGACGTATGGAGTAATACCTAGAAAGGGCATTGGACTTCTAATCCAAGGGTCGCAGGTTCGAATCCTGCCGGGTCCGCTTATTTTAATACTATAAAACAATCTTCTCTCTTTTTATAAAAATGATAAAATCTTGAAGATTAACAAATCGTTAATATACTTCCTTTATTAAAATCACTTGCTTATTTTTAATTAAGACTTTCTATAATCTTATGTTTTTATTTGATTAAATAAAAGGTATTATTTAATTTGCTTAAGAAAAAGGATTTTATTCATCAAAATATTAGATATTCATTTAATTGGAATTATAAATATCATAAACAAAAATTTTCCCAATTATTCTCGAATAATAATGACTTGAAAAAATTAGAATCATTTTTTAATCTTATCCTTAAAAGTTCCTCGTTCCCTCATAATTTATTCAATTCTAAATCCGTTCCTAGAGTTTCACAATTTAAAATTAAAGGTATTAAAAAAGCATTTCTTATGAGTTTTAGTAAGAAATTAATCAGAGCAGGAAAAATCATAAAATTTGACTCTAATGCCAAATTATCAAAGCATGTTCAAAATGTTTATGATAATTTCAAAAAAAGTCAAATAAATAAAAAACCTAATCATAATCCCGTATTAAAAAACATTTTAATAAAAGATCTAAACTCTCTTGCTATTGAAGTTCCGATTTGGAATAATTCTAACAAAAATAACATTACTGGGCATATAGATTTAATACAATTTGAGGATAATGTAATTAAAATAATAGATTACAAACCTGAAGGAAATTTTTTATCATCTTTACCCCAAGTCGCTACATATGGACTTCTTGTAAAAAATAAATTTAATATCAAGAATTTAAAATGCATTTCTTTCAATAAAAGTGAAGTTTGGGAATATGACCCGGGGATCCTATTAACTGATATAAAGGAATATTTAATCTCTTATGGAATAAAAACGAGGATATGGGAGAAATTTATAGAACAAGAGATCAAATAATTTTTCTATTCCTCTTGTTTTAAATAACCTCTAAAAATAAAATAATTTAACAACATGGCAATTCCCTCAATTGTGCAGCTTACAATTGCAATGATAATACCATTATATTGTAATAATCTTAAAACTAAAGCACATCCAAAACCAGAAAACGCCAAAATGAAAAATATAAAACCTCTAATAATATCTATAAATGAATCCTTTAAATATAAGATTTGTTTTTTAATCCAGGATATTATAGATGGCATAATACTATATTTGAATATATTTTTTTTGTAAGTAGATAAGGCAGAAATAATTTTAATATTTTATTTTTTTAATCATTCAATTTTCGTTTACTCTTAAATTTTAAATATAATGCTTTATCTAATATCTTCCCAATCCTAGTAGCAATCTGTTTAGCAATTTCTAATCTTTCGCCTTCTATCATATTATTAATCTCATCTTGAGAAGGTGAATGACCTAATCGCTTATTTAATAGTTTTTCAATATTATTATTAACAATATCTTTTATTTTTTCATGTGGAGGTATTTTCACATCTTCCGCTAAAGATTTAATTTTTTCAATCGCAAAATAAAAAAATTGTGTCAATAATATATCTGCATCACCCTTTAATTCACTGTGAAGCTTAATATTATCAGTAGTAATTCTTGTATCTTTCTCTTGCCAGTATAATTGATTTGGATTAATTCCCGGACTATTAATTCTCATTAGTGATGAGGTGATCCGTCTCTCTATCCAATTTAAGGTGCTTTCTTCTTGTTTTTCACGTAGAACTTTCTTCTTTTCTTCTTTAGCTTTTTCTTTTGACTCTATTATTTTTTCTACTTTTAATTTACGCTTTTGTTCAAATTCTTCAAATCTTTTTATTAAATCAAATGCAAGGCAATATGAAATTGATGAAATTAAATCAGAATTCAAAGTTAATGGCATAATGTCCTTAAAAATAGGGCTTGGTACATCTTTTAACTCTGCATTTCCTTCTTTCAATGAGGAGTCAATAAATCTAGCATAAATAAATCCATTAACAAGAAAAGGTTGATTCATAGCATTAAAAACTACAACCATTTCTTTTTGTCTTTTTATTATTCTTTCAATAATTAATTCTTCTAATTTAATCCGTATCCATTTTTCTGAATCTGTAGTTCCGTAAATCTTTTTTAATGCCAATAAGATTAATGCCTTATCATTAATTACTTTTGAGTATAATTCAATAATCCTGCTAAGTTGCCGTAATATTTTTGAAAATAAGTTGAAATAAGTGTCCTTCACGATTTTATCAATTATCTCATCAAAATTTAAAACTGTAATAATTTGTGAATAGGATTTTAATCCTAAATTCTGAAAAAATATTTTATTTATCGCATCTTTTTTCCGAATACATTCCCTAATTTCATGAATTGTATATCCTGTTTTTTCTTCCAAAATTTTCCAAAATTCCAGAAACTCTGGCTTATCTTGGATTAATACAATAGAGAGGTTAAAATCCGACACCCCCTCACAATAATTAATTATTTTTTGAAGATAAGGAAATTTTAACTCACAAATTGCTTTTTCTACATTACATATTATGTTTTTACTTAAATCACTCAAATTCATTAGGTCAAATTTTTTTATATTATATCTAATCATATTTTCTTTTACTTTTTCAGGTAATTTATCGTCCATATTTATTAAATGTAAAATATTTTGAAGCCCGAAGTTATGCAACATGTAGATGATTTCAGTAAAACTATTCTCATTTAAACATTGTAAATAGTAAATAAAATCATTTGGATTTGTCTTAAGCTGTTCAATAATCTTATCTTTTAAAAAAGATGAAATTTCTTGTTCAAATTGTTCATAATTTATTTTAAGATTTATGGTATTTTCGATTTTTTTTATAATATCCTTTTTTAAATCATTTGCATTCTTAAATGCATTCAAACCTGGAATTGAAATCGGAAATCGCTCGATATTATAGTCTAGAATCCTTCTTTTTATCATTCTTACTGACATTTGTTGCATTTGAAGCTCTTTATAGGATTTGAACTCAAATTCTGCTTGAATCTTATTAATTAATCTATTTAAAGTTGCTAGTTCAATAAATTTATCTTCTTTTTCTTCCATTTCAAGTTTCCTTTCTATTTCAACAGACAGTTCTTTAAAAGCAGAACTTTCTTCTAGTATTTCCATTTTTATTTCATTTGTTAAACCTATAAAATCTCCAATTAAATCATAGAAGTAAAAAGGAGGATAATTTAATATGATATCCATTAGATTTTTCTCAATATGGTTTTCAATTTCTTCTAAATCCTCGTTTTTTTGAAGTTCTTTAAGATCTGAAGTTCTTATTTCTGTTAAATATGAAATAATTTCATTTTCTAAATCAATTGTCCTGTAAAGCATATCACATTCTAATTTAAATGAATCTTTTAAGATAGTCTTCACTTCATCAAAAAATATTTGTTTCTCCATTAATTCTAATTTTGCGGTAGATTCTACAGATATATGCCTTAATTCGAATGAATCTTCTACTCTAATACCTATATTATGATAAATATGAACTGCGGCTGTTGCAATTAATAAATCATTAAGGGTTGAATCTTCATTAGTTAATTCAAATATCTTTTTTTTATCCGCATCTCTTTTAAAATGTGATAAGATCAAATTAATTGTTTGAAAAAATCTTTGAGTACTTTCTATTGCTGTTGTTTTTCTCTTTACTCCGATTATCATTATTTTCTTACCACTCTGTATAGACTTTATTAAAATTATTCGCAATATCTATTTTTAACTCGTTCGCACTCAAAAACTCAAAATTAAATACATGAAATAAGTCCCCGTTAATTATTTTCCTTTCTTTATTTGTTAAATTATGTTTTAATATTAGAGTTAAAGGTCTTGGGATTAATTTTGAGAAATATTTTAATTCCATTTCCTTGATATAATTATAATATGAATCTTCTACATTATAATTCATAAATTCGAGGGATTTTTTATACTCAACTAGAAAAATAAGTGCTTTTAAACAAATTTCTGTTTTCTCTTTTAAAAATTCTGGAAATTTTAATTTGAGCCCTAAGCACATTTTATAGTATTTTTGAAATTTTTTTAAACTACTCTTTTCACTTTCAGGTACTTTTCCAATGTATTTATCTAAAAATTCTAAAAAACTTTCCGGTTCTTGCTCATTTAATTCTCGTTCCTTTAAATAACCAATAAAATCCTCATAAACTTCCTTTAAAGTCCATTCTTTCTGTAATCCTTGCTTTAAAAATCTCTTTGAATAATCTTTTATCCATTCAAGAATATATGATTTCCAAGATAAATTAATTCCTCCTACTCGTTTTTCTAAAAATCGATGGAACCTACTTGAAAAAGTTACAGGATCTGTAATCTCCACGTCTGGCTCGTCTTTTATGTAGCGATTTATCGTAGAAAATCTTAAAATGTAACTTAATAGATATTTTAACTCCTTTGAAAATGATTTAAATTTCTTTAAATCAGATTCAATTAAACTCACATCTTCTAACATCATAGCTTCTGCAAATGAAATAATATCACTAATATTTAGTTCAATATTTTCAAAAAACGAAGTTAAAGTAGATTTTATTAATTTAATAAATTCTTCGTTTATTATTTGCTCATCAAATTTTTTTAATGATAGAATCGGGCTTATTTCAATCTGATTAAGGAGAAAAAAATAATATTTCTCAATGATTTTATTTCCCAATATATTTACAGTCTTTTCTCCTTTCTCTAATTCTTTTTTTAATGTATTAATTAAATCTCTTGTAAAAGTTTTAAATCTACAAAGTGTTAAATACTGGGGTAAAGATTTTCTTATTAATTTAAAGCTGCTCTTGATTATTTCAGAAAAATAATTAATAATTGAAGTAAATTCGATTACTCTTAATTTTTCTTCCTTTATAATTACTCGATTGATCGAATTAATTGTAATATCACACAACTCATCAAAATCCTCATTTTCTTTAATTCCCTTATCTCGGATAAAAGCTTTATAACTCTCCAATAGTTTTGCTAAGTTTCCAATCTCCCCCGTAGTAAGAAACTCTTTAGAAAAATTCAAGAATTTATTGGTATGGACCTGTAAATCAATTAATAATTTATCACAGTGAGAGATGAATGTCCTTGCTTCCATTGATTCATTTATTTTTTCAATGTTTTCCTCAATTTGAGATATGAGAAATGAGACTACATCATCTTGAATCTCATCTAGAGTGCCAATATTTGATAGATTAAAAAGGTTAATCCCTAATTTTAATGTATTATTAATAATAAAATTAATACTGGGCTCTGATAATGAATATTTCAAATGGGCAATTGCTAAATCCTCTTCATAATTAGTATCAATCTTCTGAAATTCAGGATTTATTATATTTATTTCATAAGGTTTTTTATACCAAATAATTTCAGTATTTGATTTAATTTCAGCATAAGAACTTAACATTTTCTTCTCAGTCGGAAGAGATGTGCTTAAACCTATTAATTTCTTATTCCATTTATCCTCAATTAAATCTCCATAAAGTTTATGATTAAATCGAGAGGCAAACTTCTGATAAACGGCCTTTTTCCCCTCAATTTTTAGTTCAGGGCGATTAGAAAACTCTTCAACCTCAAAGAAAAGCTTACTTATATTATCAATTGCTTGTTTTGATTTATGGGTGTTTAAAACCCCCGTCTCTGGTTTTAAAGCAAGAAATAGGCTTTCACAATCCTTAAATTTTCCTGGAACAAGGATCATTGATTTTGGATAGATCTTTATCTGTGAATCTTTCTCATTATCAAGTAATTCTTGTACACTAGATAATTTAAATTCGATTGAAAATAGCTCAGAACCGGTATAATCCCTTAAAATCGCATTATACATTCTCAGAAATCTTATTACTTCTTTTACTAATTCTTTTATTCTATTTTTTGTTAATTTTCCCGGACCAATAACATCTCCAACCCTTACATCATTTGGACTCGAATAGCCAAATATTAACGAATATTGATAATTAATAGCTTCTCGTGTTGTTATCATTGTTAATTCTCTTAAAGTAAATTATATTTTTTATCAATTAGATTTAAATTAATATTTACTTTAAACCATACAAATAAAATAGAAAAATTTCTTTTAATAACTTTTCATAATGCTTATTTTTTGAATTAATAAATAATAATATACAAATAAAAATAATAATGACTATTATTATATTACAGAATTCAATTTTAATGTATACATATTAATAATAAGAAATTGGTAAAGGAGATTGAACAAGATTGCAGTTTGGTAGTGACTTAGGCATAACCAATGAAGATATAGAGAAGATTAGCCCCCAAATTACATTTATTACATCTAATGCGGATATAGAAGCAATTGCCCTCGTTTCTCAAGAGGGGTACCAAATAGCATTTAGTGCACTACCACAATATCAAGTAGATGGAGATCAATTTTGTGGATTAGCAAGTGCCCTTTTAATGACAGGAAAAACTACAATTCAAACATTATTTCAAGAAGATTTAAGTGAAATAATTGTTAGGGCGAAAGATGGATATATTATTATTACGAATGCTGGGCGTCTTATAATTATTTGTGCGGGAACTATAATTGATACATTAATGAAGACTGTAAAAGTAATGAGAATTGCAGCAAAAAATGTAAATAAAATCTTTGAAGGAAGATAACATTAAAAAAACTTAAAACTTACTAAAATTCGGTTATGGATATGGCAATTTTTAAAAAAAATGCCTTACAATAACCTTGGTATTAATGATAATGTATTTCTCTTAGGAAGAAAAACTATAAATGTATTCTATTTTTATTGATTTCTTAACTTTATAAATTATTTTTTATTAAAAAAAAAAAGAGATATAAAAGGTAAGAAAAGATGGTAGACTATTTTAATTCGAGGATATTCCTACAACCAAGCGAAATACCAAAAGAGTGGATAAATATATTACCCGATTTACCCTCTCCAATAACTCCTTTAATCAATCCAATGGATGGGATGCCCGCTCCACCAGAAATGGCTTTTGCGATCTTTCCAAAAGAATGTGTAATGCAAGAAGTATCTCAAGAACCAGCAATCCCTATTCCTAATGAAATAAGGGAAATCTTTGCAAGAACATACAGGCCTTCCCCTTTACATCGTGCATTAGGATTAGAAAAAGAAATAGGAATTGAAGGTGATGACATACAAATTTATTACAAAAATGAATCTTTTTCCCCTACTGGTTCGCATAAACCAAATACTGCGATTGCCCAAGCTTTCTATGCGAAAAAAGATGGGCTCGAAGAGTTAGTTACAGAGACTGGAGCAGGACAGTGGGGTTCGGGATTATCTTTTGGATGCAGTTTATTTGGAATTAAATGTACTGTATATATGGTAAGAGCTAGCTTTCAACAAAAACCTGGTAGAAAAATTTTAATGAGATCTTTTAATGCTGAAGTTCATGCAAGTCCTTCAAGATTTACGGAATCTGGGAAGGCTTTTATAGAAAAAGATCCAGAACACCCAGGGAGTCTAGGAATTGCAATATCTGAAGCTGTAGAACATAGTATGAGAAGTGATAAAGCTAGATATTCTCTTGGAAGTGTAGTAAATTTTGTTCTTTTACATCAGACTATCGTAGGTCAAGAAGCAAAGTTGCAACTCAGTAAAGTAGGAGTAAAACCTGACATTGTTATTGGTTGTATGGGTGGAGGCTCTAACTTTGCAGGCTTGATGATTCCTTTTGCAAGAGATAAATTACAGGGAACGCTTCCCGATGTAGAAATAATCGGAGTAGAGCCACGGGCTTGTCCAAGTGTATGCAAAGGGGAGTATCGTTGGGATTTTGGAGATACTTCAATGAAGGGCCCTATTGTTAAAATGCATACCTTAGGACATACATTTATACCTAGTCCAATTCATGCGGGAGGATTAAGATATCACGGGATTGCTCCAATTGTTTCGATACTCAATAATAATAAAACTATCTCATCAGTAATGCATCATCAAACTGAAGTAATTGAGTCAGGTCTTAGATTCGCAAAATCAGAAGGAATCTTGCCCGCGCCTGAAACTGCTCATGCTGTTAAAGAAGCAATTGATCAAGCATTAAAAACAAAAGAGAATAATGAGAAGAAAGTAATACTGTTTAATTTCAGCGGTCATGGCTTCTTTGATTTATTGGCATATAAAGAATTTATGACTGGAGAATTAAAAGATTATGAATTACCTACTATGGAAATTCAAAACGCATTAGCTTCAGCCGAGATGCCTAAAATTGATGAATCTAAATTTTAAAATTAATTTTTATAATTTTTTTTTATAAAGTAAATCTTAAAATTATAAAGATAATTAACAATACTAAAATTTGTAGAGTTAATTAATTTTTGAATGTAATCTCACCTATTATTGCATGTCTTTTATATTTTTATGGAGCAATCCTATTATATATTACTTATTTGACAAAAAAAAAAGGTGAAAATCAAGCATTTTATAATAACTTAGTGAATTCTTTAGTATTTTTAATATCCATTACAATTAGTTTAATAATAATTAATGTATTGAATATTTCAAATATTGATTTTATCGTCTTTCCTTTTGATTTTTTAATGTTATTTTTTCTAATGTTATTTTTCCCATTTTTTTATTTTTTAATTAGACGGGAAAAAAGAAAAATTAAAAATAACACATATAAAACTGAAACCTCCATCCAAGAGAAATTACCTCTAAAGTATGAAATTTATAGAAAACTGACACATCTAGTAGTATTAGCCATTATTTTATTTTATTTTACACTTGGATTCATAATCCAAAATTTTTTTATTAGATTAATTGAGCTCTTACCAGAAGATTCCATAATAAAGCCATTATTTTATGAAATATTTACTATAGAAGGCGATATAATGATTTTTACACAATATCTTGTTGTTTTTCTTGTAGGCATCTCATTAATAGGTTTATTAACCGCGGATTTTGTAAGGATCTTATATCCTGAAATATATCCCCTAAAACCAGTAAATAGAATATTGAGAGAAAAAGAATTGCATATGAGATTAGGACCTCAAATTTCTATGTCTATAGGCTGTTTTTCAGTAATTATTTTATATGGATTATTCCAACCATTGGGACCTTTGATAATTTGTACTTCAATGACAATGGCAATTTTTGGAGATATTGCTTCAAATCTAATGGGAAGAACTTTAGGAAGTACTCGAAAAAAAATTCGTGATACAGATAAAACCTATGTAGGATTATTTTCGGGGATAATAATTGCTTTTTTTTCAGGAATATTAATGTTAATTATATTAAGTAGGTTCCACAGCATTAGTTTATTAGGTTTATTCTTGCTTCCAATGATTGGTGCTTTAATTATCGGAATATTGGATTATTTAAATTTAGCAGTTGACGATAATCTTACATATAATCTCATTGTAACAACTGTATTATTCTTTTTTTCTATTATTATTGGATAATAGATCCTTCAACTAATTTATCGGATAAAACCTTATTTATATTAACATTTACAACATCTTCAATCTTATCTGATGCATTTTTAACTAGAACTTTAGGACCTCCCCTGATTATATATCCAATTGCATCCTTTTTATTGAAAAAACTAGTTTCCGCTAAGATTATTTCATAACTTTTTTCCAACATCTCTTCTTTCCTACTTCGGTTAAAATTAATTGCTCTTTTAACTAATTTTTTTCTATATTGAATTAATTTTTTATTAGTTTGATTTAAAAGTTGTTTTTTATCTTGAAGTAAAAAAAATGGACATCCCGGAAATTCGTGATATTTATAAATAGTAATTTTTTCCACGCCCATTTTGTATAATTTATCGATCAATTCTATACTCTCTTTAATATATTCAATTTTCTCTCCTGGTAAACTGTGAATAAGATAAACTTGAACGCGAATTCCCAATAAAATCGCCTTTTTAATTGCTTTCAAGACATCTGATGGATAAAAAGGTCTTCCTAAGTTTCTAGCAAATTCTTCCGATCCGGTTTCACATCCAACGGAAAAGATTATGTTTGGAATTCTTGAAAGAATTTTTAAAGCCCTGTCGGTGCACAAACTTGCCTTCACATTTTCTATAAAAATCTGAGCTTTACATAATTTAATTTGTTCAAGTTTAATGATCCTATTTATTATTTGCTCTAAAGCTTCATAATTCGGTTCAGGTGGGATTGAGGGTGTAGTAAGTATATTATCTTTTACTAAAAATTCTCTATAATAATCTAAGAAATCTGAACCTCCCAAAACTATCCTTCTAGACCCTATATTAAGGAGTCCCTCGATCTCCAAGAGTATATTATTCATATCACGTGATCTGGGGAATCCAAAAAATGTTATAGTAGAACAAAACCCACATCCTGGGGGAATGTTCGCAGGACAATTTATCCTATTTTTTAAATCACCTTCTTTACAATTATTACATGTCTCAATGCAATGTCTATTCTTATTTAATGGAAATCTTGTTCGATAATAATTTGAACAACCTCTCACGCATTCTACGTATATTCTTGCCGATTTATAATTATTATAATTCTTAACGTTTTTTAAATAAAGGTCTGGATTCGAGTATTTGTTATAATCTTCACGTGACAAAAATTTTGATGAATTTGTCTTGAAAATTTTATTTGCATAACGAAATACTATTCCATCAACCTTTAATAACTTCTCCTGGGCAATTTCATTAATCTTTAAATGATGGAGTATTAAAATATTTATAATTAAAATTAATTTTTGCTCGCCTTCACATTGAACCAAAAGATCTATCTCTAGTTTTTCTATAATGGTGGAATCTGATGTGATAGGCCCCCCAATTATTAATAACTTATTTTTATTTACATTTCTCCATTTTTTTACAATTCTTTCAACTGACTTGAAATCCATACTCATCGCAGAAATTAAACATAAATTATATTGTTTTAAATTATCACCATTATCGAATAAGATTTCCTCAGCCCTATGGATTTTAATGAATAAATCCTTTATTCTTGTTTGATTTAAAACTCCCGCGATTAATTTTGGCCCTCCCCCTATAAAATCTCGAGAAAATCTCCTCCGCCCTTCTCCAACAGAAAGGCAATCTACAATAAGTATTTTCATTTTATTACTTTATTATTTTTAAATAAATAAATTAAAATTAAATAAAAGAATAAATCTTATGGGAATTTGAAGTTTATTAAATTTAATTAATATTCATTTAAATGGAATTTATTGAAAAAAATGTCTGAAGATAAATTACGAATTGATAGAATTCAAAAGGGAACTGTTATTGATCACATTGATGCTGGTTATGCTTTGACCATTTTAAATCTCACTGGATTGGACGAGTCTCCTAATTTAATGACTATTGGAGTAAATGTTACTTCAAATAAATATCAAAAAAAAGATATTATTAAAATTGAAAACGCATTTCTTAATGAAATACAAATGCAACAGATTTCTATACTATCTCCTGATGCATCTATTTCATTAATCGAGAATTATAATGTTATGGAAAAAAAAAAAGTCAAAATACCTAAAATAATAAGAAGGCTTATCTTATGTGTTAATATAACTTGCATTAGTAATTCTGAAAAAGAACCAATTGATAGTGAATTCTTAGTATTAGAAGAAAAACCTCTAAAAATTCAATGCGTTTATTGTGATCGGATTTATAATTTAGACCAAATTACATTTACAGCAAAAGAAAAAATTGAAAAAAAAGTAAAGCAAAGATTTCAAATGTAATTAAAATTTTAATAAAGTGTGAATAAGTGTTCCAACAATCATAAACATAAAAAAGAATATACCCAATCCTGGTTTAATCACATTCTTCCATGTCCATTCATCTTGTTTATACTCATATTTTAAGATCTTATTTATAAGAAAAGGAAAAAAAAACCAAAAACAAAGCATCCATAAAAAGAAAAGCCATCCAATTAAATTTAAAAATAACCTCCCTACTAATGCGCTAAGAGCACCTGATAATGCCCTCATCCAGTATAATTTTGTTTCACGTTTCAACCTAAGATCTAATAATTTATCACTTTCCGTTTTTTGTTGAGTTTTTTTTTCTTGTTGCTCTAATTGCTCTTTAGATAGTGTTTTTTTCTGCTCTTTAAGAAATTTACTTCTTTTTTTCCTTATATCTACTTTTTTAGGACGCTTCTTTTTCTTTGTCATATTTATTATTATAGTTTTTAATATCTAAAAAAATTAATTACATATAATGAAAAAATTAAAATTTTAACCGTTATGAGTAAAACCTATAATAATTTCTCTAATTTCGATGTTTTCGTTATTGTTAAGGAATTAGACTTAATACTGAAAAATGCAACACTCTCAAATATATTTGAGGTTGAAGATATACTAATATTAAGAATCAATATGATAAATCAATCTGGTAAAAAAAATTTAATTATTAAAAAAGATTCAAGGATTAATTTAACAAATTACGATTATCCAATCCCTAAATATCCTAGCCAATATATAATGGGATTAAGGAAATTCCTAAAAAAGAGAAGAATTTTAAGCGTGGCCCAACATAATTTTGATAGAATTATCATTATCAAATTAAGTAATCTTGACGGAGAGCCTTGGAAATTTATTATTGAACTTTTCAATAAAGGTAATTTTTTGCTTTTAGATAATAATAATATTATAAAAATCGCACGAAAGTATAGAAAATTTAAAGATCGAGACATTCTGGCAAACAGAGAATATGTTTTTCCGAAATCAAGAGGAATTGATTTTTTAACACTTGATAAAAATAGTTTTTATGATTTATTAAATAAGAACGAAGATGTGGAAATCGTAAGATATCTAGCTAGAAACATAAATATCGCAGGGTTATATAGCGAAGAACTCTGTTATAGGGCAGGTATTGATAAAAAAACTACAGGTGCTAACTTAAATGAAGAAGACTTAAATGAATTATATAATTCTTTCAAAGAATTAAGAAATCAATTATTATTCGGAAACATAGATGCCAAAGTTATATTAGATAATGCTGGTACTGAAATTTCTGTAATTCCATTTGAAATTGAAATATTTAAAGACTATGAGAAAAAACATTTTGACTCATTTAATATTGCTGTTGATGAGTTTTTTTCAAAAATTGACTCAGATAAAATAAAAACCCCTCACGATCATCATATTAATGAAAAAATTAATGCACAAGATAAGATTTTAAAAAATCAACACGATTATATGGAAGAACTTATAAAAAAGAAAAAAAAATACTATACCTATGGAGAATTTATCTATGCAAACTTCAATTCTTTAGAAAAGTTAATTAAAGTAATATTAGATGCTAGACAAAAAGGGTATAATTGGAATGATATCAATGAAAAATTAAAAAAAGCTAAGTTAGAACGATTAGAAGGAACAGAATTTTTCAGTAAATTAATCCCTGTCAATAAACAACTCATTATTAAAATAAATGATAATGATATTTATTTAGATTTAAATAAGAGCATTGGCGAAAATGCCAATTTTATTTATTCAAAAGGCAAGAAAGCAGATAAAAAGATTAAAGGTACATTATTAGCAATTGAAAAAACTAAAGAAAAAATAGAAAAATTGAAATTTGAAAAAGAATCAATAGAAACTGAAGTTAATTTTTTAATTAAAAAACCAAAAAAAAAATGGTATGAAAAATTCAGATGGTTTAAATCTTCTGATGGTTTTTTAATTATTGGCGGAAGAGATGCTAGCTCTAATGAATTAATTTTTAGAAAATATATGGAACAAAATGATCTAGTATTTCATGCAAGTATTCCAGGTTCTCCCTTAACAGTTCTAAAAAATCCTGAAAATAAAGAAATTCCTGAGAGTTCAATCCAAGAAGCTGCAACTTTTGTAGCAAGCTATTCAAGGGCATGGAAAGAAGTATGGGGCGTTGTAGATGTGTTTTTTATAAAGCCTGAACAAGTATCTAAAAGTCCTCCCTCCGGAGAATTTCTACAAAGAGGCTCGTTTATGATTACTGGAAAAAAAATAATTATTAAGAATGTAAAAACAGAACTTGTTATAGGTTTAAAAATGGTAGAAATAAAAAGTAATAAAAATGATGGAACAAAAATATTTTTCCCCAAAATTATTTGTGGCACTAAAAATGCCATGCAAGAGCAATTTGATAAAAGGTTAATCATAACACCTTCTAAATCCGGGTTAACGAAGGGTAAATTAGCTAAAGAAATTAAATCTATTTATTTAAAAAATTCCACCAAGGATATGAAGAAATGGGTAAAATTATTATCCATTGATGATATTAATCTT
Source organism: Promethearchaeota archaeon (assembly GCA_016839905.1). The sequence continues at coordinate 23,863 of JAEOTJ010000464.1, forward strand.
TGTTTACCAAGTGGAAATTCTACTATTAAATCGATAGAGTAATAACTTTTCATTTAACTTTCTTGGATAAGATATAAATAAAAAAGTATAATGGTTAGTCCTATTAGAGTAAAAACAAATACAAGGGGATGAAGACAAGATTGAACTAAAGCTAGTAAAAAGAGTAATATGATTTCTTTCCAATCACATGGCTTACCTGTCAATTCCTTATAATTTCCAATGCTTATAATCATAAAAAAAAAACATAGTAAAATAATACTAACCTTTATGATTACATCAAAAATAATCCAACCAATCTCATCATTAATGGCAATTGTAATAATTCCACCATTAAACAAGATAGATAAGAATAGAAATAACCCTCCCATTATTGCAGAAATAATAACTGTTCTAAATGCAAATTCCTCATTTGAAACTTTTTTTTTTTCTTTTTGGGTAACTTTTCGGGAACTTTTTTAAACTTTGACATTATCCTCTAACTCTTTCAATCTTTTTCTTTAGGATACTTATTTTAAATATATAAAATCCAAAAAGCACTCCAAGAGCACTGAAAATGATAATAGATAATACCATCCGAATGAAAGGCCAGGGATCACCTGGGGGTTCAGCAGGAGGATAAAGAATTTTAACTAATACTATTTCAAACTTGAGATTTTCTGGACTTGAAAATGACTCACCATAAAGTATTTTAAATGCATAATCTTCACCATAATCCAAGAAAACATCATGATTATCTTCTGAAAATTTAACTGGCATGGAAAATTCATACATGACCGTATTTTCTTCGAGTGTTGCAACCCCAACTCCATTATTCTCCGTGTCTTGCTTAAAATTACCATTATTAATATAAAAATCACCGTATTCAAATTCTCCCTTAGTTATATTAGTAAAATAAATCACTTTTGCATCCACAAATGTTTCATCAGTATAATTATCATCACTCTTTAATACTCTCTCAGAAATTAATATACTAATAAATTCTTCATCATTATGTGAATATTCTAAATCAAATTGTATTGAGATATAAAGATTGGTATCGTTTTGCATGACCCAAAATTTTATTGGAAGTCCTAAATCCGAAGTTGAGAGATTTTTTTTAAGATATAAAGTATTTTTTATTGCTCCATCCCATTCAGTCTCATTGTCTTTAATCACACCATCTATCTGAGGAGCGTTTCCATAATCAGCATCAATTGCACCTTCAGCCCCATTCCCATTTCTTATTAACCAACTTGAAGTTAAAGTGAAATTAATTATTATAATGCTAATTAATATGTAAATAGAACTTTTTTTCAAGATTTTTAACCATTAATTTTTAGATAATTCCATATTCATTATTTTTCAAATTTAAAGTTGATAATTTAATCATGTAAAAAAATTTTCGTTTTCACGATTATTTTTTCATATAATTATGATAAAAAATTAGGTAGAAGAATTACACAATTAAATTTATTTAAATAAGCAATAATATAATTGATCAATCGTTTAATTTCTCTTTTTGCCTCTGGATTATTATTATTATATTCCGCAAATGGTTTTGGTCCTAATGCTACGAGCAATCCTGATAAATCTCTTTCTCTTTTAATAAAAAACCAGAATGGTTTGTTTTTTTCATTATCTTTAATAATTAACAACATCCAAGGATTATATGTCCAATCATCTTCTTCTCCATCTGGTCCTAAAACTTTCTCGATTGCTCTTCCTGTAATATATTTTTTTGACATTTTAATGGTTTTTACTAATTCATTAAAATAACTCCTTTTGATTTTTAAATATCCTCCAAAAAAAGGTTTAGCATCAAAAAGATCGAGATCTTTCATTGTTCCATCAGTAAACTTTAAAAAAACTCTCCATAGCTTCATATCTTCTATTCTTTGCTTTTTTTTAATCCAATTTCTTCAATTTTTATTTCTTTAAATATATTTCTAATCTTATTTAATGAAATTTTTAAATCTTTAGTTTTATTATCAGACATATTTAAATTAAGATAACATTCATAGTAGAGCTCCTTTGCCTTTAATAATAAACCAGATGTATGAATGATTTCATAATTTTGAAATATTTTAGATAAATCTGCAATTTTCTTATCATTAATATTCGAACCAATTAATTTAATTTTAATAATCTTTTTTCTACTCACGGGATATATATTTAATCTTGTACAACCTTTTGTTATTGATTGAACGACTAAAATATATGTATTTTTCTTAAATTCCTCAAAATTAGATAATGATAATTTTAATTTAACATTCGCAGGATTAGAATTTTTTCTTATATACGCTTTCGTGAGTTCACTTTCTTTCATTTTTTTATAAAATACATCTTTTAATATATTTATATTGAAGTTAGTTTTAATTTTTTTTCTCTTTCTTATTAAATAATATCTTTCTTTTAAAAGATTTAATCGTTCCAGTCGTTTTAATTGGTGAAATTATTATATTTTCACCGTTAATTTCTTTAATTAAAGTTAAAACTGTAATTATTATTTCCTTAGTTTTGTGAGTACACCTAATTATTCCATATTTTTCTTCTAAATTTAATTCTAATAACCATAAACCTATTCTATTTGCCATTTTCATCCCAAAATATCTCCAAATAGAATTCCAAATAACATTTAAAAAAACTTTTTTTTCAATTTTCAATTTACCTTCTCTTATTATTTCAAAAAAAATATATCTTTGCCTTTCCTTTTTAATTATTTTACACTCCTCCTTTAATTAATTTAACCCCAGATTCAATAATACTCTCGTTCATGCGATCTTTGACTCTTAACAATATTTTTTTAGGATTTTCTCTAAATGCAGTTTTCGCTTCAATTAAAGATAATCCTAATAATGAATTACAAATGCTAATTAATGCTCTTGGATGTCTTAAGTCAAAATAATTATTAAAATTTCCACTTATAATATAATTGGCTTTCATTTTTTTTGCTAATTGAAGAGACCGAAACAAAATTCTAAAATTTTTAGATTGAAATGCTTTATTTCTTGTCATTATCGGTGCTAATGAGAATTCAATAAAAGAATTATTTTGTTTTGTTAATGAAATAACTCCAGGGGATAAGGATTTTAAAATATCAATATTAGAAAATGAAATGATATCTACCCTTGAATCTTTTGCTGCTTGAAGTTGAATGTCTTTATTTAGTGTTTCAATTGAAAAAATATCTGGAAAATTATTAAACTTGTTTAAATAGGTTTTATATTCTTTAAGACTTTTTATTTTCAAATTCACGCGAAAATGGATTTTTATATTTGTTTCATTTATGATCCTTTCTTTTAAATCTTGATTGATTTTTTCTTTAATATCAATTGGTTCTAATATTAAATTCATGATTCCTAATTTTTCACTTAATTGTACCTTTTTTTTAATATCAATAAAATCTTTAAAATTTAATCGTAACCTTGATTCAAAATAAGACAAAGGATATTAAACCTCTAATGAAACTATTTGATCCTATTAAATATCTTTAAGATTTGTAAGTATTGATAGAATAATAAAAAGATGTTTTTTTGATTTTAAATTTTAAGAAAGTTAAAAGATAAATGATCCAATCTTTTATTAAAAAAATCATTTACCACGACCTTTATTTGCTCGAATACTAGGTCTTGTTTTTTCTGAACCCCATCCTTTCTTATGTAATCCTCGAGCCCTCCTTCCAGAAGATGTTAAACCCCGAGTAACTCTTTTTTTATGTTGAGGTTCGGCTATCCAATTAATTTTTGGATCAGATTTAATTACAGGATGATTTGGATCGACTAAAATAACTTCATAATACCAATTTTTCCCATCAGAATATACTTTATAACTATTTAATACTTGCATGTTTGGATATTTTCTTTGTACACGTTCCTCAGCAATCCACTGTAGATTCTTTCCCGTTGTATATTTATTAACGCCCATAGCTCGAGGTTTTCTACCTCGTTTTGGCCTGACTTTGTGCATGCCTCCTTTCCTTATTCTTGCCCTTACTATTATATACCCTTGTTTGGCTTTATAGCCTATAGTTCTAGCACGATGAATCTTAGTCGGATTCTCAATCCTTTGAATGGATTTGCCTTTTCGATATTCTATTCCACGGTTCCAATGAGGTGTCTGATAACCTTTCTCATGTTTTTCAAAAGTATCCTTCACATATTTATATCCTGACTTCATATTCACAAAACTCTGGTTATACAATTTATAAAAAAAAGAATTATCTAAAAATTTTTTTAATTTAGTATTTTTTTAGAAAATTTGAAATTTTTTCAGCAACCATAACACTTGCTTGAATTTGAGTTTCTACCGTTTGACTTCCTATATGTGGTGTGAGAATTAAATTATCTTCGCACGACCAAAAATCCTTATTTGTTATTGGCTCCTCTCTATATACATCTAATGCAGCCCCCCCAATTTTCTTTTCTTTTAATGCTTTAAGTAAAGCTTCTTCATCAATTAATTGTCCTCTTGCTGTATTTAGAATTATTGTTTTTTCATTCATAAGATTTATTCTTCTCTCATTAATCATATTTTCTGTACTTGCCATAACAGGCAAATGTAATGATATTATTTGAGCATCTTGAATCAATTCCTCAACGGAAGAATAAACCGTGTATCCCAAATCTTTAGCCTTTTCTTTTACGGCTGGATCCACGTCATATATCCCTACTTGCATCTCTATAGCCACAAATCTCTTAGCCACTGCCTGACCAATGTTTCCAAATCCAATTATTCCAGCTTTCTTCCCTTTTAACACGTATCCCATATATTCACTTTTATTCCATTCACCATCATGCATGGTTCTATCTGCCTTTGAAATGTGTCTAACCAGACTAAGCAATAATCCAATAATCAATTCTGCAACTGATATAGAAGGTGCCTCAGGTGTATTAAAAACAGTGATGTTTAATTGTTTCGCCTTTTTTAAATCCACATTATCCAATCCTACTCCTGCTCTACCTATTACTTTAAGATTTATTGCTTTCTCTAAGACATCTGTGGTTAATTTAGTTCGTGAGCGAATAACAATAGCATCATAATTCGCTATTTCCTTTTTCAATTCTTCTTTTGTAATTGTAAAATTACTTATTATTTCAAATCCATTATCTTGAAAAACTTTTACTCCTTCTTCTCGGAGCTTATCTGCGATCAGTATCTTCATTTGTTTTATTCACCAATACCTTTATTTTTTAAATCATTATTTTAAATCAAAAATAGCTTAAAGATTTTTTTTAATAAGGAATTTAACTATGGAAGAAGAAAATAGAAATAATAAAAAGCAACTCAAAACTCCAATGATAGAAGATCAAGATGGTATAAATATATCATATGATAAAGAAGAAATTAAAACGTATTATCCAAATTTAATGTCAGAGATCTCCAATAAAAAAAAAATAATTAAAATTAAATCTGTTGAAATGAAAATTGAAGAAAAAAATAATAATCAACAAAATTCTCTTCCAAAAGAATTAATAAATCCAAGAGCAATAGATTTTATTAGAAGATGTACTAAAAATGAAGAAGCAATTGAAATATTAGATTATTTATTAAAAAGAAATGAACTTAAGGTTGAAGAATATAATCTTTATAAGGAGAAAATAATGAAAAAAGAGGGATTAAAGAAACTTATTAATGAGAGCGGTGGGTTTAAGCGTCAAGGCTATTACTTTAGAAAATATTATAAAGAAAAAAAATTAAAAATAACTAAAAATTAAATAAATTAAATAAATGCGACAAGTGATGACCTCATGACAAGCGAAGCTACTTGCTCAGTAGCGATGAAAATGTCGCCCCAATCTGATGTCGCCCTAATGTGGAAGGTTTTATATCCTTTAACAAAAATAATTTTATTTTTTTATAATTCTATTTTTAAAATTTAAACCTATCTCTGTTAGAGCATAATCTCCATTAACTTTATTAATTAGATTTAAATCAAGTAGTACTGGGATTCTACCTTTAATACATGAAAGAGGAATGCCTGAAAATAATTTTATCGTTCCAACATCCTTTGCCCCATTATCAATTGCAAATAATATCTCCATTCCCATATTTCCTAATAAATACTTTAAATCATCTATAGATTCTTCCGATTCAGGCATATTTTAAATTAACAATATTATTTGAATTGTAAAGATTGTAAATTATTCTTTTTGAATATTATATTCTTCTAATAAAATAAATTTCTTTATGAAAAATTGGATTATTATTTTTCTTATTTTTTGTTATCTCCGTTTATTTCTTTTCTTTCTTCTTAGATTTTGGAGATAAATCTCCTAAAAAAGTACTAATTTTTGTTTTTTTAGCTTCTTTTCCTCTATCCTTTCTATCTTTGGAAACCTGCTCAATCTCTTCTAGTTGGCCGACTTTCGGAGAATATTTTTCTGCTATTACTGGTGTAACTTCTTGCGGCAACAATGAACTTAAATATTTGGGAAAATTTGTAGTAATTTGAATATTAGTTTTTAATACAACATAAGTCTCATTATTATATCTTAATTCTTCAATTACATTATTTTTTTTAAAGAAATCAATATTTTCTATTAAAGAATCTAATGATTTTTTTGCTAATAATTTTGGTAATTCGTCTCGAATTATCAAACCATTCCTTAATTCAGAAAGAACATTATATTTTTTCGGATCTGAAATTATTTGAAAAAGAGTAAACGAATCTTCCTTAATTTCCTCTTTATCCTTATTCATATACGTGCTAAAATAGTCTTGAACCTTAGGAAGTAATAAATCTATTAATTCTGGGGTTTCATCAATATATACAATCACGCTATCTGGGGGGATTCTCTCTGCATTTACTTCTTTCATTAAAAGAACATATTTCTCGATTCTACCAATTTTATTTATAAATATAAATTGTTTTTCTACTAATGCGTCTATTGTGTCATCAAAAATTTTATTGGGAAAGTTGTCTTGAAACCATTCACTTAAGGATTCCAATGTCTTTGGTCCTTCAGATAAATATTCTAATGTTTTAAAGATGTGTTCCTTATTTAAAAGTATTGCAATCTTTTCTTCTTCCGATTTTTCCCTAGTTTCCTCAATTATTGCCTTATATAGTTGTTTTACCCACTTCTTTATTAAGGAATTATTTTTAACAATATTCTCTCTATCTTCTTCTTCAAAGTTATTTAAATCATTTATATAAAACGCAGTAAATATCTCCTCATTATTTTGTAGTGTTTCTGAAAATTCAGCATAGAGGGTATTTATATTCTGCTCAATATCCGTAGTTATTTGTTGGTCAAAAATGAATGAAATCATCAACATCTCTTTATTACCACGAGCCCAATCTGAGTGAATTTCGAAGTAATAATTAATTGAATTAAGGGTTTCAAATGAATGCGTAAAAAATCCTTCACTAAAAGTTTGATCCATAATATTCGCTATTCTAATAGATAAATCTTCATCTAATAAACCATCCGGATACGAGTAAAATACTAATGGTCCAATTTTTCTATGAAAATAATTAAGTGCAATGATTGTCTCCATTTTCTCGCTTAGCTCCTCTGCCAAAACCATAATTTGATAAACATTTGAAAGATCATTAAGTTCTATTTAATATTTTCTTTAATAAAATTTTAAATTATTAAAAATCAATATTATTAAGATAAGATAGAACTCTTCCTTTATATCCTTTTTTTTAATATTAAAATAAAGTGTTTAAGGTCAGAATAATTGACATATATTAAAATAATATTAATTAAAGAATTAATCTCATAAAAAAAAA
>JAEOTJ010000465.1 GCA_016839905.1 Promethearchaeota archaeon
AAAGAAGAATAAAGACTTAAGAAAATCAACTGAATTAAAGCAAGAATCCTAGTTAAATGGAGTATTTTTTAAACAAAGATTTAAAATAAATGCATTATGATATTACCTAACTTTCGAAGTTGAGTTATAAAAATTATTATCTTTAACCTATTAAAAAACCTTAATTACTATTATTAAATATAATTTTTAAATTTTAAATCTTAATATTATTTGTATTATTCATAAAAAAATAGTGATATTATATTGGCTGAAAAAATCGATATCCGAGAATTATTTTTTGACATCTTAGACATTGTCAAGTTTGAATTGAAGTTTTATAAAGATCGTGATGAGTCGCCGATGTTTACTCGTATTGTTAAGACTCGTGTTTTCCAACAGAAATTACAGAGGTTAAAGGACTTTATATCAAACTATTTTGATATATTATATAAAGATGAGAATAGCCCCATAAATAAAGCGGGATTACAATCTCAGCTTAATAATATTGCTCGCATTACGAAATACTATAATGATTTATCAAATTTTTATCAAGATCAGTCAAAGCGATTAATAACTAAGGAAAAAGTATTATATATAATTGAATATAGTCATATTGAATTGCTCTTCTTGATATTCACTAATATATTAGATTGGGAACATTACAAAAGCAGTTTGCTGTTTCCTACGGATAAAAAGAAGGAGAAAATGTTAAAAGAGTTTTTAAATAAGTTAGCTAGCTCAGACATTAAAAATATTAATGATATTATCGATTTAGAACAATTAATTGACACGTTTGTTGAAACTATTGAAATTACTTAACTTTTACTTTTTTCTAAAAATAAGGCCTTTTAAATGAATTTTAAGAATTCTAATTGGGCATCGCAACATAAAATGTAAATTAGTTAGGGGTTTTTTTCTTAGTTGAAGAAATTCTTGAAAGAATTGTTTTGCTTTAACTTGCTTTTTAGGATTTTTATAAAGGGAAAATCGTATAATTATGTTTTCAAGGGATTCAGAATCTTCATAGCTATAATAATTTGAAGCCCTTAATGCCCATTTTACAGCTTCTAATTGGAATTTAATTGCATCTAAGGATTTAAATACAGATATTGCAATAGAGAAAAGAGAGATAATCAAATTCATTGCGCTACTTTTAATCATATCAAGAGGAGGAATTTTTATTTTTTTTTTAACCATATCTCTTAAATCTACTCCATATAACACGCTACTATTATCAATCATGCTGCTTAAGACAATTGTTCTTGGAGCAATTAATCTTGAGATAACTTTATTTACACAAAAAATCTTATGAAAAATACCATTTTTAAAATATTTTCTTTTAGTTAAAAAGTGTGAAATAAACATTCCAGTTGTTTGTTGGATTACTCCTAATATATTGCACGTAAATTTTTGATTTAGTTCCCTAAATCCATGTTTTAATTCTAAAGCTATAAAATATTTCTCAATTTTTTTAATATGCTTATTGGAAACTTTATCTTTTAAGATAATTAATAAATCACAATCTGACACGATTGTATCTGTCCGTGACCTCTGACTTCCGAAAATAATAAGAGAAAATATTTCACTTACACCAACTTCCTTATTTAGCAACGAAATAACATCATTAATATAATCTCTTGATTTTTCATTAAGAGTCTTCAATTTTGCATTAATTTCTTTCTTTATTACTTGAGATGAGTCAATCATACTTAACGTTTTCAAATTAGCCGTTGAGGCGAGTTTTTTAATTATAAAAAACTTAAATTTTTTCTTAGTTTATTAATGATTTATATATTATTTCCGATTTTATAAGCACTCTGAATAGCTTCTAAGATAGTTGCAGGTTTTTTAGCATCTCCAATCTTATATACTGGAATATTTAATGATTTTATTTGTCTGTAGAGCATATCATTACTTATAACGCCTGTAGCATAATATACAGCATCAACATTTTGAATCATTTGATCTACACCAGATGAATTAGTATAATTTACATAATTCTCTCCTATTTCAGTAACATCTACGCTTGTAAGGATATTCACACCTAATTTCTTGGCTTTTTCGAGTAATACCCATTTAGTGGTGATTCCTATATTGGAGCCGCATTTAGGGAGACTTTCTAAGATTGTCACTTGTTTTTTTCCTTTATACATCATTTTCAAAGCGTTATCTACTTCCAGAGCTTTATAAAATGTTAGAAATTCAAATGTTTCTAGAGAAAGTCGACCAAATTTAGCAATATAAATTGCCAGTTCTATTCCAGTTGCCCCTCCACCAATAATTACATTATTTTCACCAATTGGAGTATCACGCGCAAGAGCATCATTTGCATGATAAACATGAGGTTTATCAATACCTTTAATTTTTGGTTTGATAGGTATAGTTCCCGTTGCTAGAATCACAACATCGGGATTAAATTCTTTTATTTTTTCGACGGTTACTTCTGTGTTAAAATTAACTTTGATTCCTAATTTTATTATCCAATATTTGTAATTATTTTCTATTCGACGAAACTCTCCTCTTCCGGGAGGTACCCAGATAATATTTAGCAGACCTCCTATTCTATCAGTTTTCTCAAAAACATGAACTTCATAACCTCTTTTACGAGCAACTCTAGCAGCTTCTAAACCTGCAGGACCCGCTCCAATTATCATTACCTTTTTTTTATTTTCAATTGGTTTTAATTCCGTTTTTGCTTCATTTCCCGCTCTAGCGTTTCTCAGGCATTTAAGTGATCTTGCGGAAAATATATTATCAAAGCAACCTTGATTACAAGCAACACAATACATTATATCATTGAGATTACCATTTTTTACTTTTGTTGGCCAATAAGGATCAGCGATTAATCCTCTACCAATACAGACAGCATCCGCTTTTTCAGACATTAAAACCTCTTCAGCTATTATGGGATCATTCATTCGATTAGATGCAAATACTGGAATTGAAACCTTTTTTTTTATGTTATCTGCCAAATAAACATAACATCCTTCAGGAACATCCATAGTTAGTTGTGGTATTCTTGTTTCATGCCATCCTCCAGTAACATTTATAAAATCTATACCTTGTTTTTCATAAGCCTTTGCAATTTCTGGTTTATCTTTATAAGTTAAGCTTCCTTGGACAAAATCATCACCAGCCATTCTCATACCTACAATAAAATTATCTTCAACAGCAGATTTTATTGATTCAATCGTTTCAAGAGCAAATCTTAATCGATTTTCTAAATTTCCACCATATTTATCTGTCCGCTTATTAACTAATGGAGATAAGAATTGATCAATTAAATAACCTGCTGAACCACATATTTCAATGCAATCAAATCCTGCTTTTTGGGCTCTTAACGTAGCATCAGTGAACGCTTGTTGTTCCTTTTTTATTTCTTCAAGAGTCATTTCACGAGATGTTGTTCTACTCAATCTACAGTAATTTGATGAGGAAGATATAGGTGTCGTACCTATAATTAGAGGAAGACTGTACCTTCCTCCGTGATAGAGCTGAGCTCCAACCTTAACATCATCTCTTGCTTCGTGGATTGCATTCGTAAATTCAGTTAATTTTGGTATAAAATTGTCATTTTCAATGGAAATCATCATTGGAGCCCCTTGAGCATATTTATCAATATAGACTCCACCTATTAAGATAAGTCCTGCGCCTCCTTTAGCACGCTCGACATAGAAATCAATTATTTTATTTGTAATATACCCGTCTTGTGCGAGATTAAGATGCAAAGCAGGCATTATAATTCGATTGGATATTTTCATATAGCGGATATTCAGAGGAGAAAAAAGTTTTAAAAATTTCATAGATAATCAATTTTTTTTTTTAATACTAATTAATCTACTAAATACTTAATTAATTTGTTTTATCGAAAATAACTATCATTACCCTTATCCTTTTGGACGCCCTTTACTAAATAGTCTGCTTGCTTCTTAAAGGATTCAAAAACTTTTTCCATTTCTTCAATTTTTTTATCTAATTCATCAAAGTTCATATCTATCCTTAAATAATCTTTTAAAAGGGTTACAAGAGCTTTTGAGGCCCGAGGATCAAGGTTCATCATTGGTAATGGTAAGGTTTCAGCTAATAGACAAATGCCTATACTATAATCCTTTGAACCTGCCCAAGCAGGTAAAATACCGTTTGCTCCAGCAATAAAACCTCCATCCATTATTTTTGTATTTTTTAATTCCAAAAAAGATTGAACGAGATCCTGATCCGTACTAGCTATGTGAATTAAGGGATCATCATGAACTTCGTCAGTTACTAATGCTCCTGTACTTACATACATTTTTACATTCCCTCCAGTAATTTCATTCATTACTTCACAAAATTGATCTGAAAAATCAAAAACACCTTCAGGAGTTTGAGGTTGAAAATTTGCTGTTAAAATGAAAAGATCATTTTGTTCTCTCGATTTATAATATACTTTTGCTGTCGGAATTTTTAATACCCCTTTTTCAACCGTGCTTTTAGGAGGGAAATCAAAATATTCAATTTCTAAGAATAATTTAGCTTTAATTGAGTCTTTTATTGAAGTTATAGCCAATTTTCCTACAAGGGCTATTCCTGGCCATCCTATTAACACTATAGGGTCATTAATGTTTTTTTGATCGAGTTCAAATCTCTTATTTGTCTTAAAATGCATTTAAATTACTCCAATTTATACAATTTATTCAAAAATTCATTATTTTATTAATATTATTATTTTTAAGAATTTAATAATTCTTATTTAGAATTATTTAAGATCAAGATTAACTTCCTCTCCACATTCTGGACAGTATTTTTTTGGACTGCGAATGTGATACCCGCAAAATGGACAATATAAACCACCTCTTCTTTGTTTTGGAATAGTAGTGGATTTTATTGTTTTTATTGTTTTTAGAGGGATTTGCTCGCTAACCTCAGGTTCATATTTAATTGTTCTTCTTTCTTGAGGTTGACGATCGATTTTACTTTCCCATGAAACATATTCTTGTTTTTGAGCAAAGTATCCTAATTCTTTTCGAGCTTGAGCAGATACAAATAATACTGTTAAAAAACAAATAAATAATGGAGTAATTAAAATTAAGGCAATATTATTTAGTAATTGATCTAAGAATAGCATCCCAAAATTGAATCTCGATGGATCATTCCATGATAATCGATCAAATAGATCATATGGCCAAATAAAAATATAAATCGAATTCAGAATAAATATAAATAAACCTGTAATTAAACAACTTATTAGATAAGCTCCAATTATTCTCATAGATTGACCTCTTGCGATTAAACGTGCCTCCCGAGCAGGAGTTTTGAGATTACGGAAATTATAGGTAAAGATTAAGAAAATATAATAACAAAAGAGTAATACTCCTGGAATATAAAAGAAAAGTCCAATTTCCATTAGTATTCCTGACATAGAAAAACAAACAAAAATTGTAACACCAAGGATTATTATATACACGATATATTTATTTGAAAGAGAGGTTTTTAGATCAAGGATTAAATCTGATTTTCCTTTTGTATATGTCGTATAAAGGAATAGGCTTATAGAACAGAAAGCTATTGAACCAAAGATCGCTATTGGAATGGTTTCTAGAAAGGATATTATTCCTAATGTCATTATAAAATTCACTATTATTTGAATCTCTTTTGGAGAAAAAGGATTTTCTTGAGAATAAGGATCATATGCAAAATATTCATCTATTAATGCTTTATGTGTAAGGTAATAATCGTAAAGATTCGCACGTAATGGTGCTAATAAAAAAATATTTAGAAAAATTGGGATTATTGAAAATAAGGCAAAAGGTATAATTATTTTAAAAAAAGTCTTTCCATATAAAGAGAAACCATTTGATAAAATAGTCCCAAATGTTTGGTTTGCTAATTCATGTTTATCTTGTTTCATATTAGACAAAATTTTTATTAAATTAAATAATTTTTTAAATACAAGTTCAAATATACAAATTATTCACATAAAAATGTAATATTTTCTTAAATTGAATTAATTTAAAATTTTTTAAAAATCTATCAATGTATAGTCAAAAACAAACAACTCGTCAATTACCAGGAATTTTTACTTTAATGGAATTAGATATTTCCAAGAGAATCATATATTTTCTATTTTTTAGCGTGCCCTTAATTATTGGCTTATCATCCATGGGTTTTAAAGCAGTATTAACAGGATATAGGGATTTTAAAGAATGTTTTATTTATTTCATTCAAATATTTACAATTTTTTTAGCCACTTCTGGAGTTAGTGTAATTATTACATTTATGTTTTACTCACGAAAAGCACCAATTTTAAACCCTCCTCCAAGGGGATGGGGAATTCAAGTAAACATGTTTTTAACTTCTGTGATTGGTATCTCTTTTCTTATTGGACAATTGTTAGCAATTTTTCTTGAAAATATTACTTTTCAAGAAGTTTTTTTCATGTTAGGAACCATAATTGCTTATATATTATCATATGTAATCTATTTTTCTTTTACCACACTTAGTGGAAAGAATTACATTATTCTCGCATTAATTCAGCCTGTAGTAGGTATAATATTATATAGTTTATGGACTGCTCAAGCTTCTATAGATTTTTTTATTAAAGCTATGATTTTTTTCTGTACTTGTGCATTTATTTTTGCATTTCCATATGGAAGAAAATTATTTCAAGTTAGTAATGTATATCGAGAAGCTACAGGAATAGGAGGATATAAATTTATTCGTGCTTTTGTACTCGCCATGATGACGGATGGTAATGATGACGAGATTGAAGAATTCTTTGATCGAGTTGGAGTTGAATCTGATATTAAAACCCAATATTTACTAATAAGGAGTGAGAAATCTAAAAAAAATAAAGGATTATTTCTCATACCTCATATACATTTTGGACCTTTTAAAACATGTGGATCTTCAGATTTACCAGAGCAGTTATATAAGACATTTTCTCATATTCCCGGAACGACAATTTATCATACAACAAATACTCATACTCAAAATTTAACAACTCAAGCTGAAGTTAATAAAGTCATAACTCAAATTAAGGAGAAAATCAATGATAGTTTAAAAGATAATGATAAAAAATGCGTAAAAGAAGTAATTGATTTTTCAAGAGATATATCTAACTCCGCAAAACTCATTGGTATGATAATAGATAAAATACCGCTCATTTTTTTAACCAGACATCCTTTACCTTCAGATGATATTCAAGCTGAAATTGGCAAGGATATAAGAAGTATCGCAAAGTCTAATGGTTTTGATGATATAATGATAATTGATTCTCATAATTCAATAATTGGAGATGAATTTTTAATAAAAACAAATTCTATCGAAAGTAGAGATTTAATCAATGTATCTGAAAAATTTTTAACAAATAATAATATAGAAAAGGTCGAAAAATCAACATTATTGTATGGAGTAGCTAAAGATCCAATAAATGAATATTCTGAAAAGGATGGAATTGGCTATGGTGGAATAGTAATACATGTATTTAAGAATACATCAAATGAACAAAAAACTGTTTTAATTCATTTTGATGGAAATAATGCATTTTTAGACATTAGGTCTTTCATTTTAAATACACTTCAGAATAAAGGAATAGAAAAGGGCGAAATAACCACTTCAGATTCTCATACAGTAGCAAGAAAATTTACTAGTAGAGGATATTCTCCTATAGGAGATAAAATAAAGATTAATTTTATTTTA
Organism: Promethearchaeota archaeon; assembly: GCA_016839905.1. Next base: position 7,657 of record JAEOTJ010000465.1, read on the forward strand.
GAAAAGTTAGATACTTTAATTCAGAAAGCAGAGAAAGATTTAGAACCTGTTGATTTTTATTATGGGGATCTTATTCATAAAGGTGTTAAAATATGGGGGGATTCAAAATATTTTGACACGGTCTTAAATACACTTCAGGAATGCATAAAAGTTTCTCAAAGATTATTAACACTTAGTTTAATAATCCCAGGTTTTTTTTCCCTCATTCTTTTAATGTTTTATTATAATATAGATATACCAATTCTCAAAAAACCATTCTAAGAAATGTTTTCTGAGTCCGATTATATTTATATTAAGGTAATAATTAAAATTATTTACCAAGAATTACTTTAGTTTTAAGAATTAGAGCATAACAGAAATTTTAAATAGTATTATTACAAAACTTATATTAAAAAATGATGAGATTAAATTAATTAATGAACTATTGGGATATAGAATTTATAGGCGGGATTCTCAACATTATCACCGTGACAATTGGCTTTTACATAGGATTCTTAATAATTTCAAAATATTTCACTCATAAAAGAAAAGAATTCTTGATGTTTGGTATCTGTTCGATATTGATAACTTCTCCTTGGTGGCCAGGAACGATATCATTTATAAGCTTTTGGATAACGACAGAAACAATACCAGATAAGATGTATTTTCTAATTGGAAATGTTCTATTACCAGTTGCGGTTATTCTTTGGTTAATTATCGTTACAGATTTTCTTAATGTTGATAAAAAGCTGAAAAAACAATTATTTATATTTTTTACAATTTATTGCATATTCTTTGAGATCATGTTATTTACTCATCTTATTTACTTACCCCCTGAATATATAGGAACAATAGATAAGATAATGGATGTTCAATATGAAAATGTAATGAGATACATGTTATTATCTTTTATTATTTATCTCTTAATAACCGGTGTACTTTTTGCTAGAGAATCTCTTAAATCCAACAATCCAGAAATAAGATTAAAAGGAAAATTAATTTTTATAGCATTTATTTTTTTTTGTCTAGGGGCGATATTAGATGCAGAATTTCCTTTAGATTATGTATCTCTCCTAATCACTAGAATCATTTTGCTCTTAAGTAGTTTTGTCTTTTATTTAGGTTTGATTTTACCTGATTGGATTAAAAACCTTTTATTGAGAAAATACTTAAGTCTGGAAAAAAATTTTGAAAAAGAAGAAACTATACAAAAGAAATCGAATGCTCTTAAAAATATTGATAATATTAATTTAGAAGAAAAACTAACTGAAAAATTCAAATTAGATTAGAAAAAGTGGAAAACATAAAAATATAGAGAATTTGTGTAATAAATCTTAAAAAGATTTTTTAATTTTTCTTTTTTATTTATAAGAAATTTTCATTATTTAAATTGGATTCTCAGAAAATTATATATTAAAGTAAAAAAATGATGAGATTAAATTAATTTATGAACTATTGGGATATAGAATTTATAGGCGGGATTCTCAACATTATCACCGTGACAATTGGCTTTTACATAGGATTCTTAATAATTTCAAAATATTTTACTCATAAAAGAAAAGAATTCCTGATATTTGGAATCTGTGCGATATTGTTATTTTCTCCTTGGTGGCCAGGAACAATATCATTTATAAAATTTTGGATAATGACAGAACCATTGCCAGATAAGATGTATTTTCTAATTGGAAATGTTCTATTACCAGTTGCAGTTATTCTTTGGCTAATTATTGTTACAGATTTTCTTAATGTTAATAAAAAACTGAAAAAACAATTATTTATAATTTTTACAATTTATGGCATAATCTTTGAGATTATGTTATTTACTCTTCTTATTTACTTCCCCCCTGAATTTATAGGAACAATAGATAAAATAATGGATGTTCAATACAAAAATATAATAAGATATATGTTATTATCTTTAATCCTTTATCTTTTAATAACAGGAGTACTTTTTGCTAGAGAATCTATTAAATTTGATGATCCAGAAATACAATTAAAAGGAAAATTAATGCTAGTAGCATTTATTTTATTTAGTCTAGGGGCTATATTAGATACTGAATTTCCTTTAGATTATGTATCTCTCCTAATCACTAGAATTATCATGATCTCTTCTGTTATTTTCTTTTATGCAGGTTTGGTTTTACCTGATTCGATTAAAAACCTTTTATTGGGAAAAAAAGCAAGTTCGGATAGAGATCTTGAAAAAAAAGAAAAGAAACAAAAGAGATCAAATGCTCTTAAAAATTTTGATGATATTAATTTAGAAGAAAAACTGGCTGAAAAATTCAAGTTATCAGAACTAAATAAAAAAGAATAAGAATAAATTCTCTTCTTTTTTTGTATATTCTTATTTAAGTTGCATATTTCACCATAATATCGTTATATTATTGAGATTAATATTCTCTAATTCTTCATTTTTTCTTAAATAATAATTAAAAATATGCTAAAAAAATGAAAAATTCAAATATAGACGAGCTTGTTAAAATCAGTTTAATAGGACAACCTGCGGTTGGAAAAACAACCATATTAAAACTTCTCTCTCAAAAAACAATCGAAAAAATGTACATTCCTACTCAGGGCTTTGATTTAAACACAGTAAAGTTTGGAAAATTTAAGCTTCGAGTATGGGATTTTGGAGGTCAAACTGCGTATCAGACATATCTTAAAGACTATTTGAGAGGTTCTGATATAGTTTTTATTGTCACTGACTCATCTCCAAGAAATGTTCTCACTTCAAAACAACTTATTGATTGTGCTAATGAAACTGTAGATGAAGATTGCCCAATTATCGCAATAGCTAATAAACAAGACTTATGTGAAAAGGATGGTAGAATGAACTCTGAAAGAGTCGAGAATGTTCTTAAAACTAGAACTATTGGTCTTACAGCTATAAAAAGATCTGAGAGAAAAAATCTAATGAATTTTATCAAAAATGAATTAAATCAGGTATTAATAAGAAGGAGGTCAAATGAGTAATGAATTTTAATGAAAATGAGTTATTTGGTGCTGCTTTAATTGGATTTGATATGATCGATGGACCATTTCTCAAATGGAAAAAAGAATATCAAAGTACGGATAGTTTTGTAAATTTAGACGATTTTGCCATGAATTTTTATCTCGCCTTTCGGGGAGGAAACGCAGGAAAAAAGCCTAGAGCAATTTTATATGATAATTTTTATATTGTTGCTTTCCCGAAAGATTTAGAACTCTGTTGCTTGTTCATGAAACCTAAAGGTATCGATTCTAATATACAACAGTTAAATAAGGTTGCCTCAAGAATTATCGTTGATATGGAAGCCCAAGAATTAGATAATGAAGGAGAGTCAGGTGATGATGACACTGAAGAAGTTGAGAGATTGATTGTTAATCTTCTAAATGGTACGGATATGTCGACTCCTGAATTAAGGAGATACTTCAAACTAAGTAATTCACAAATATGGAAAGTCATGTCAGATTTAGAAAACGCTCAAAAAATAACTCGTACAGATAAAAAAGAAGGTAGAGCCGTTTTCTGGACTTCAAAATAGTTTTTTTAATATTTCTTATTTTTATTTTTATTGCTTTATTTAATTGATAATCGATTTTCAGTATTGCATATTTAATATCTTTTATAAATCATTAAAATGAAGATATACTTAATTAATACAAATTAAATTATTAAGACTAAAAAGTTAAAATTCAAAATATTTTCGATTTAAAGAGGTCATTTTCTTGAATAAAAAATTTATGCCACATTTAATAATCATCAGTTGTTCAAGTTTATTTTTATTGGTATCAGGAATACCATTTTTCTTATCGCAGTCTTGGAGCTTTTTTTCTTTCAATCAACATTTAGCTATATCTAGGCCTTCATTGGACGGACATTTCGTTGTTGGAAGCAGTGAAAAAAAGATTTATTATTTCTCCAAGGATTCTCCCCTACCAATATGGGAGATCAAGACAGATGGTCAGACTTCTGCGAAAATCTCATTAGATGGAAGGTATATCGTGGCAGGAAGCGGAGTTATGGCACGTTATGCAGGAGTTGA
>JAEOTJ010000466.1 GCA_016839905.1 Promethearchaeota archaeon
ACAAAGATTAATGACTTAATTTTAAAACATTCTCGAGATGCTAAGATAGACTCTTGTGAAATCGACTACTTATATAAGGAAGAAACTTCAAATATAGATATACAGACTAGTCAGATTAAGGAATCTTGGGATTAATAGCTAAGAAACTCGATTCGATTAAAGGATGAGAGATGAGTATTTGTCATATTTCTCTCCTTTCAGTCCTGATTAATTTAAGAATATTTGCAAATAAATCTTTTTTCCTTGGCGGGTGTAATTCAATTTTAAAATTTATTTTCATATTTAGACCTTCATATGAGTTTTTGAGGTGGATTTCAATAATCTGACGAGAGTATTCATTTCTGCAGGTAATTGCAAGAATGGAATTATAGGGAATGGAAGATATTTTATTTCTATACTTTATCATCATTCTAAAAGAAGTAAATACGAACTTCATGTAATTATGCATGATTGGGCAGATAATAAAAAGCCATAATAATAAAATCAGCCCTAAATAAATGAAAAAATTCAGTATGGTTAGATTAAAAATGGTGAAAAAGAAAACGTAGAATGGGATGGCAAACAGACTATAGAGGATGGTATAATTTAGTAAATAACGGTATTTTGGAGGAAAATATGCTAACTTGATTGATTCATCCTTCTCTAAATTATTTACAAAAGGAATAAGTTGTTTTTCAGAGTAATTGATGGTCTTAAATTCTAAACTTTTTGTGTCTAATTTACTATCAAGACTTATGCCTTCTCGAAGATTTAGTAATTCATCCGAATTTAATAGAAATCCATTTATCTTCTTCCATGATAATGAATTCATATAAATTAATTCAAAAATGTTAATAAAATTATCAACAGGACCGAATTTTATGATTTTATCTACTGATTTATTGAATGCGGACTTGATTAGAATAGTGGTTAGTTCATAATTTAAATAAAAACCGGTGTTAAATTCAATAACTTGCTCAGTATTTTCTTTTATAAATACTACTTTATTATTATACATTTTTAACGATAAATTCTGTTTAGGAATATGAAATTCATGGAAATCTAACGAGTTGTTCATATGACGTATCGTCTGTAATTTTTCTTTAACATTTCCGAAATTCCATATAGCAGATTCTAATATTTGAATGATTTTCGATGCATTTTCAAGGTAGGGAGTGATCCTACTATATATCTTTTTTAGTTTTGCTTCATGTTCGAAAAATTGAGATATAAACTCGATTTTAGCTTTATTACCCTTTTCTTTCTTAGCGTTAATTACAACTTGAAAACAATCCATCTCTATAATATCAGTGTTATAAATCAAAGGTGAAGTTTCTCCAAATAGATAAAGCTTCTTATTAGTTAGATAAATCGACAATTCTAAAGCTGTTGACATTCTATATAAAAAAGTAGAAGCAATTGGAAAAATGATAAATGTAAAAATTATCAATAATAAAGTATATTCTTGGAAAAATAGAGTAATAATAGATATAATCGTAAAAATAAAACTAATTGGAATAAAAAGAAGTAATAATAGTGAAAGAATTTGGATTCTTGTAAAGAATTTAATTTTTAATTGATAGATAAGTTTCTCTCCTGGTACTAAATTTACCATGACATTATTACTAACTTCAAAATCTTCAGTTTGTTCTTTAATGTACATTTTAAATCAAATTAGATCTGATGGATTAATACACTAAAATTTTTCTTTTCCCTCTATAGTATATCTAGTCTTCAGTTTTAATAAACCTGAGCAAAACTTTATTTGCTCATAATTTATATATTAAGTGATAGAAATCCTTAAAAGTGGTGCCTGGATGAAATCAGAGCATAAATACATCCTAATACTTATTGGAGTTTTAATGTTTTTCACTATAATATGGTTAATATTTGATTTATTATTGCCCTCAGATTTATTTAACTTTGGACAATTTGAACAAAAGGTATTTCACCTCATTGGTTATACTTCATTTGTGTTAATAATACCATGTTATTTAGTTGTTGCTATAATTCTTCGTAAATATGAGCCTAAGGTTGACGAACAAATCAAATGGTTTCTAAAAGCCATGAAAAAAGTGAAAAAAATTCAGAAGATTGGTTTTTGGATGATGATTATTGGTACTTTATTGATAGCAACTTTTTATATTATTCCTATATATACTATAATCATTACTGGGACATTAGAATTTGATTATGCTCCTTTGATTTATATCAGTTCCGGGATAGCAATTGTAGGAGCTGCATTATTTCTATTAACTTTTGACAAGGAAAAAAGGAAAGGTGCGAAAACTTTTAAGGATTTATTTAGAGACGACCAAGCACCACCGCCCCCTACATCCCCCAGAGTTACCAAGGTGAAGGGCTTTAATCAAAAGCAAGGTTTTATGATAACGACCATTATGATAATATTTATAATAATAACAGATTTTATTACAAATCTTATTAATATCATTAAAGTTCCTCTCCTAGAACACAAGACATATTATTTGAGTTTTCTATTTTTCCAAATTATCTTCTACTCATTAATAATAGTATATGGAAATAAATTCAGAAAATCATATTTCTTAACAAATCCAAATGAGAGAATATCAAAATATCAGAAAAAAGTCGTGATTTGCTTATTAGTAGGAATTATTCTTGCTACAAATTATCTATGGCTCTATTGGTCTTATTTTCGCCCTTATTTTGACGCCATATTTGGTGAATATTCAATAATACGTTTCTTTTTTGATATATCAATGCGGATTGCATTTATTTTATGTTTTAGTGGACTAATGCTATATGTTTTAAGACTAAGAATAGAAGAGAGCCCTATTGATAAATAATAAGATTAGATTTAATTGCAGAAATGAAAGAAAAATATAAGAATTTCAATCTTATTACTTATAACCTTCTCTTCTAAGACATTTACACAGCGGGATTTTCGCTGTGAAAAATTAGTTATGTTGAATTAGTGCTATCTTGGCTCCATTTGGATCTTCTAAGAATGCAAGGGTCCCGACCGTTATTGGTACAGGTTCCATGGTGATTTTAGCACCTTTAGCTTTGAGTTCTTTCACTGTGGTGTTTAAGTCTTTAACTTCCATTCCCACTGAAAACAAGCCAATTTCATTTTCTGTATTTTTTATGAGTTCTATCATGGCATCCCCTTCACCTTTCAATAATGTGATTATTACTCCAGGTAGAGGGGTATATTGGCTATTTACTTCAAATCCCATAACTTCTGTGTAAAATTTAACGGACTTTTCCATATTCTCAACAATTATAGTAGCGTATTTAACTTTCATATCTTATCTCCTTATGAATGATTCTGTTTATCATTAATTATTAATATTTGTGAAAAAATCAGTAATAAGACTACTTGTTTCCGTCTCTCTTTTATAACCCTTAGCAGAACAAAATATTTTTAAACTCAACGATTGAACTAATATTATATTAATTATGAAAGAAGAAGAATCGTTAAAAAAATTAAAAAACGCAATTTTAGAGGGCAATTCACTCAAAGCAATTGATTGGGTAAAAGAATCTATTAAGATAGGAATACCGGTCAAAGAGATTTTGAATAAAGCAATTCTTAAAGG
>JAEOTJ010000097.1 GCA_016839905.1 Promethearchaeota archaeon
ATTCTCCATGTAAATTCGCTACTGAAATAATTCTTTTTCCTAACCTTTCAGAAAACATTTCCCAAGCCTTAATATCTAAATCCGTCGCATCCTCCAAGCCAAATTTTTCTGCCGTTGCCCTGAACCACGCACCATCTAGCCTAAGAAATGCGTATCTTACCAATTCAAACAATACTTCTGAGTCTATTTCTAAGTCTTCATTCAATTTGAAACACTCCTACGATTAAAATGATATCATAATAATCCAAGTTATTTTTAATTTACTTACTTTACAAATAAATTTTATCCCTTCATCCTATTTACTCATTAAGTGATAATGGATTACGTTTGAAATCCTATGCCCTCTATCCTATCAGCCGAAATGGCGTTCGGAACTGCCTTTTAAATGATGTTATCACTGGTAGTATCATAAGATATCTGTCAAGGAAGGCGAAAACATTCAAATAACAATAGAATGATTGTATGTCTGGTAAATTTAGATTTTATGAGCCCAAAAACCAATTTTTTCAATGATTTCATCTTTCAAGCTCGGATTAAGAGACTCAAATTCGTTTAATTTCTTGATGAATTGCCCTATTTCATAAAGAATCTTGTGGCCCCCTGTTTTTTCAAAAATATCTTCTTTAATGAATTCCAATTCTGTCTTGATTTGTTGGATGTCATCAATTTCATTAATTTTTGATTTTAAAGTCGAGAATTGGTAATTTAAAGAACTTTTAAAAGCAGTAACAGATTCATCCCTTTCCACGTGCTCTATTTCAGGCTCTTCCGATGATGATGATGTTATCTTAGCTCTTTGAATTAAGGTTTTTATTAAATCAATTTCATTTTCAAGAGACTTTTGATTTTCAATGATGTTATTTAATCTTGGCATTAAAGCTTTAATATCTAATACAGATTCGTGCAATTTATCGATCTTATCGGTGAGCATGTTAATTTGCAAAGTACCTTTTCCTATTTTGGTGATTAAATCTAATCCAAACTTTTGAAGGATGGATGAGAAGTCTAATATACTACTATCCACTTTTTTCAATAAGTTTTTATTTTTATCTTGTGGTGATTGCTGTGGATCTGACATTCAATAGCCTCTTTATCATAAAACCTTTTTAATCTAAAGTTATATTATTTAGTAAAAAGATATTTTTTTTATTTTTTTACTATTTAATTAATATAGTAAAGAAATTTAAAATTTCTCAAGATAGTAATGATCTTATATATCAATATCCTCACGAAGGATGGAAAGTCTCTCTTATTTAGGAATTATGGAGATTCTGAAATAGATAGGGATCTATTAGCAGGATTTTTGAGTGCTTTTTCTGGATTTATGAAAGAAATAAGCCAGTCTGACATTAAATCTACTGCCACTGATGACTTTAAATACTATTATACCATTATTGGGGAAATGATCATAGTAGTTTGCACGGATTTAGAGGATGATGACGCAGCAGTTAATAAGAAAATAACTAGCATTAGGTCGAGATTTCTTGAGAAATATGGAAAAATGGTAGAAGAAGGAAGTTGGGATGGAAATCGCACATACTTTGAACCATTTGAAAAGGTACTTGATACGATCATACTTGGTGCATTAAAGGTATCAATTATAGGATTTGGAGGTGTTGGAAAAACTTCCTTGCTTCACTTAATATGTGGTAAAGATATCAATCTAGAATACGTACCGACAATTACTTGTGAGATTGCTTCTTTCAATGGAGAAGGTCTTGAGACAAATCGGGAGATTGTTTTTTGGGATTTAGCTGGGCAGAGTCAGTTTCGCTCACTATGGAGAAACTTGCTAGATGGAACTGATATTGCGTTTCTTGTAACAGATTCTACATTTGAAAATTTAAATTCGACAAAAGAAATCCTCGTAGATGTTTTGGGAAAATATCATAAAGATACTTTAGTAATTGGTATTGCAAATAAGCAAGATCTACCAAACCGCCTCACCCCCGAATTTTGTGAAAAAATTCTCAATGATGCTGACCGGTATCCTCCTATTAAAGTTCATTCCATGGTTGCCATTAATCAAAATTATCGAGAAAAAATTATTGCTATTTTAAACGATGCATTAAATAAAACATCTACAATAAAGTAATTCCTTAAAGAATTATAGATGTAATAAATGATGTCAATATGATTGAGTATGAAACTGAAGATGTTAAATTAGCAGCTGGAGAACATGGTATTAAGATTTTAAGATTGCCCAAGTTATCAGAGGAAGAAATCAATATCATTGATCCTCTTGTTGCTCCTACATCAGGTTTAAGAATTCAAATTTATAATATTGTTGAAGAGGATAAAAAGTATGTCTTACCTAAAAGAAAACTATATCTCTTTCTACGCGTTTTTAAAGCGATTAGTGAAAGATTTAAAGAAATGAAAAACGGTAAAAATTTAAAAATCTTAATCGTAACTGATAACAGACCGAGCAGGAATGTTTTAATGCAATATTGTTCTCAAATTTTTGCTCATGAAGGTTATGATATTTTTTATCAAAAAGATGATATAAGAGAATCAAAAGTTTCATCCCCTTATGGAGCAGCCTCAGTTGCTTTATATGATGATATAGATCTAATTATCGTTTTAACAGCCTCTCATAATGATCTCTCTTGGAATGGAATTAAATTTTATATTGATTATCCCATTCCAATGTCTGGGGATTTATTTAAGGAAATATCCAAAAAAGCTTTAGCAATTAAAGAAATAAGATTAAAAACTGATTTTAAACCAATTGTAATTGAAGCCGAGCAAAAAAATAATGATTATGTAATCGAGTTATTATCAAAAGTAATCGAAATTAAGAACCTAAGGGATAAAAATATAATTATTTGGCCATATCTCGGCAAGGCCAGGGGAATAGTTAATTTATTTAAGCAATATGGAGCTAATGTCATTCTCGTTGAGGAAGAACTTAATCCTCCCAATCCTTTAAAAAACTTGCAAGAAGAAAAATTACAAAAGATTATGTCTCAAGCTAATTCTAATATTGCATTATTGCTTGATGCTGATAGAGATAGAATAGTCTTATATATTAAACAAAATGGAGAATATTTTACATACATCCCAAATGAAATCTACTCCGCCATGCATAATATTTTAGCTAAGGATTATGGAAAAAAGATTATTAATGTCCGCACGATCCCTAGTGATCCAAGAGGGGATCATACGAGCTTTATTAATCTGCTAACGGGAGTAGGTTATAAGCATTTAGGAGTGATATTATATTTTTTATCAGGAATTGAAGTTGATCAATCTAAAATAGACAAAGCCATACTGTACATGGAAGATGAAACTAAAAAATTGATTAAAATTAACAACGCAACACCTTTAAGACAACAAGTAATTAAACTCATGGAGAAAGAAGAATTAAATGAAGAAAAATTCTTACAAGTTTATTGGGAGGAAAGTGGGGGTCATACATTGAATATCTTAAATGTCTCTAAAAATGATAAGACTGATAAATTTGATTTTTCATCTGATTTCACTTTGATTGCAGATAAATATCCGGTTCCTGCGTTAGTATTAATAACTGAACTAATTTGTAGAGGACATTTGATCTCTGAATCAATAGATTGGTCCATCGTAGG
>JAEOTJ010000467.1 GCA_016839905.1 Promethearchaeota archaeon
ATTTATTATAATATATTTTTTATAGTTGTAGTCACCAAGTTTTTGAAAACCCTATTTTAAATGCCCGACTAAAACATTTTAAGAGGGGCAAACTATTTTATTTATAAATAACTTGTAAAGTCAAGAATTGTCTTAAAAAAAAAATAGAACGAAATCTTTGAAGATGTTAAAAGAAGATGAGGAGAAAAAGAAATTAGAAGAACCTCCTCAAACAATTGATAGTCAGAAGTTATACCTGGAAGAGATTACTAAAGCTTCGCAGTTTAAATTCGAATTCTTAGCAATGATGTCGCATGAATTAAGAACTCCATTGAATGCGATTATTGGATTTACTGATTTATTATTAGAAGGAGTGCCAGGTGATTTAAATGAGGTACAACGGGAATATCTTGAAGATATTAAATCTTCTGCTGAGCTCCAATTTGAAATGGTTAAACATGTTTTAGATATATCTACGATTGAATCAGGACAAGTAATCTTATCAATTAAGAAATTTTCATTAAATAATATTATAGAACAAGTAAAAGCATCATTAAAACCATTATACACTAAAAAAAAAATTAAAATAAAAGTGAAAGGTTTAGAAAGTCCTAAAGAGATTCATGCTGATCCAATACGATTTAAAGAAATATTATATAACTTATTAAGCAACGCAATAAAATTTACAATTGAAGGTAAAATTACTATAATTGTACAAGAAAAATATGATAAATGGATTTTTAAAATAAGAGATACTGGCATAGGCATTGCTCGAAAAGATCATGAATTGATCTTTAAAGAATTTAAAAGAGTTGATTCTTCTTATGTAAATTCCCTTCCTGGAACTGGTCTAGGTTTACCGGTAACAAAAAGATTAATAAATCTACATGGAGGAGATATCTCCTTTACAAGTGTTTTAGGCGTTGGTACAACATTTACTTTTACTATTTCAAAAAAATTAGCTCAAAAAGAAGAAAATAATTAATGCTTACCTCACTAAACCTCTTTTTACAAACATTTCTTTTAGTTCTGAAATTATTGCTTTTCTAGAGACCTGAGATCCTTTTATAGAACCTTGTGGAGCTCTTAATGGAGGCGATGGAGGCAAAGGGGGCTTTAAAGATCCAACATTTGTGGATTTTAAAAGAATTTCTGAAGATTTGGGATGAATTAATGATTCTTTAACTTTTTTTAATTCTTGGACATCAATTCTTTTTTCCATTTCTCTTAATTCTTGTTGTTCTTTAGATGTAGGAATAGTCTTTAACCTTTGGGGTACTCCCCCTATTTTTTCACCTTTTTTCTTCTTTTTTCCACTATCATCTTTTTTTACTTTTTTCTTTAATTTCATTGATGAGATATAATTCGCGGGTACTTTTTCAAATGGTACAGAAAATAAGGATTGTGAAAGATCTGATGGTGTTAATCTTGATAATACACGTTTAATCTCTGAAAGTTCTGAAACAACTTTATCCATTAAGTTAAGATTTATTTCTAAAATCTTCTGAAGTTTAGTATCAATTTCTGTAATTGTTTCATCTTTTTTAGGTGCTTCTTTTGAGAAAATGCTTTTTATGCACTTGGCTATTTCTGGCTCGTTTGAATAAAAATTAAATACGCTAGTAGGAATTATTTCAAAATTCCAAGATTTTTCCCTATTAATAAAGATATTTGTTATCTTGTCAGATAAATATTCAAGCTTTATTTGAAAATCTGGATCATCTATAAGATCCGTATCTGCTTTATTTAATAAAATGAGGAGATAAGGTGACTCATTCAGAGACTCAATTATTTCAACTAAATCAGTTAAATATTGACATGCTTGATCATATCGACGATCATCTTGAGAATCAAAAATGAATATTAAAACATCTACTTGAATAAAAAATTTTTCAGGTTCAGTAAGATATTCCTCTATATGGCTTTTTTGACCGCCTAAGTCCCAAGTCACCAAGTTCAGCTTGTCAGTCTGGAATTCCTCAACACTTGCCCCAATTGTGGGCTCTAAATTAGCCATATCATTGTAATTTGTATCATAAATTAACCTATTAATTAAGGATGTTTTTCCTGCAAAATCTAAGCCAACTATCACCACCTTTAATTTAGGTTTTTTAAGATATAGCTTTCTTTTACTCCATGCATTGGCTATTAGATTTACTGCAATTAAAGCATTTTGTATGGTATTAATATTAATTTGAGACTTATTTGAGAATTTCTCAAGTTTATTAATATTGATTTTAGATAAATCTTTAAGAGTCTCTATTTCATTTTCATTGAATTTTTTACCTTCTTCTTTATTTACAGTAGATAAATTCTCAATTGGTAATTGTAATACCGCTTTTATGCTTGTTGGATAATATTCTAAATCTAAAAATCTATCACAAAAATACTTAATTATTGTTTTGGCAGATTCTGACATGAAAATATTGTATTCTTAGTTTTTTTAAATTTATGTATATACAAAATTGTTATAAAAAAACGATTTTTTTATTTTTTGTTCCCAAAAAAGAGAAGATAAAAGGTAAGGATAAATTTAAATACATCTTATATTATGTTTTCATTGTAAAAAATAGTGACAATTTTGGAATATGGGTAAAAAATAGTTGTTTTTGTTATAATAATTGATATAAATTAATTAACTAATAAGTAATATACACAATAATGGAAGGAACAGAATTAAATAATCCATATGATAATTTTAAAGAGGAGTTAAATTCTCATCCCTTCATATTTATTATTGGGAAATATGACCATATATTGGGACCAAGAGCAATTTTTTCATCAATTCAAATAGAAAACGAGGATTTCATTAGAAATCTCTTAAGAGATGCGTTAAATACTAAAAATAAATATGTTATTTTAGATTTCGATCAATTCTATTCACAAGTAAGCAAGATTAATGTAGAGGATAAAAGTGCTCGCGGAGGGAAGCAATTATATGCAATAATCCTATTGCGTCATGTTGAATATCCATTAATCCCAGCAATTCATTTAAAACGATTTGAAATGATGTTTCATAAAATTAATCCTGAAAAAATATTAATGGATGATGAAGGAATTTTTAAATCATTATTTAAAGAAATTGAAGATATCTATTTTAAAAAGGAGCATCTTTCACCTTTTGAATCCATTAATCTCCAAATCAGAAGTGCTATTAATACAATTCAAGGTTTCTGTGAGTTAATCTTAGAGGAAAGACAAAAGAATGGCAAATTAAGTGAAGAAAGTCTGCTTAATTACATTGAAATGATGTACGATGCCTGTAATGACATAACTGAGGCTTTAGATCAACCTTTATCAACACCTACAAAATAACCATTTTTTTTAATTAATAATTTAAAAAAAAATCATAAAATTAGGGGGATAAAAAACGATTAAAGAAGATAAATATACATTTAAAGAACAATTAAATTTAATATTTTCAAATCTCAAGGATCTTATTTTTATAATTTCTTATGATTATGAAATCTTGTTTGTAAATCAACCGGTTTGTGATATATATGGAGACGATATTATTAAAAAAAAATGTTATGAGGTAATTAAAAGACAAGACCAATCATGCGATTTTTGTCCTATAAAAGATTTTTTAAAGAGTAATGCTTGTCAAGTTCGATTTGAACAATGTTTATTGCTACCTTATGATGAAAGAACGAATTATTATGATGTGATCTCATCACCAATAATAAATTATGATGGGAAACCTGCCATATTAGAGTTATTGCGGGATGTTACCGAGCGCAAGAAGATGGAGGAGGCATTAAAAGAATCCGAGAAAAAATATAGACTTATTACTGAAAATATACATGATTTAATTACAGTGGTAAATCAAGAGTTTAAAGTCGATTATCTAAATGTAGAAACTCATAAACGAATATTAGGGACAGTAAATGAAGATAAAAAATCGGTAACAAAACTAGATCAGATACATCCTGATGATTTAGAAAAAATTATTAAACTTATGAAGTTATGTTTTGAAACAAAAAAAATGTTAACATCAACAATTAGACTCAAACATCAGAACGGCAATTATCTTTGGTTTGATGTAAATGCAAAATCTTTCATTGATGATAAGGGAAAAAAAAAAATCATTGCAATATCAAGAAATATAACTGAAAGAAATAAGGCAGAACAAAAATTAAAAGAATCAGAAGAAAAATATCGGCATCTATTCGAGAAGTCTCCTTATATGATAATGTTAATGAATTTAGAAGGAAAAATAATTGACTTTAATACTGCTACGATTGAAAACTCCGGATATCAAAAAGAAGATCTAATAGGGCGGGATTTTAGAAAACTTAATTTATATCATCCAGAATATTTACAACCAGTAGTTGAACAATTCAAAGGATTATTAAAAAAAGGATCAATGGAGCCAATTGAATTTCAAGCATATAAAAAAAATGGAGATCTAACTTGGTTAAAGTTGAATGCATCTATAATGCAAATGGAGAAGAAATCAGTAATCCAGATAATAATGGAAGATGTTAATGAAAAAAAAGTAGCCGAGAATGCCTTGCGTAAAAGTGAGTCAAGTCTAGCAAATGCACAGCGGATATCACATCTCGGTAATTGGGATTGGGATATAATTAATAATGATTTATATTGGTCTGATGAAATTTATCGCATTTTTGGATTAACTCCACAAGAATTTGGTGCCACCTATGAATCTTTTATGAATTCAGTCCATCTTGATGATAGAGAATTTGTTAAAACTTCTATTGAGAAAGCATTGAATGAAAAGAAACCGTATAATATTGAACATCGTATCATATTACCAGATGGTTCAGTACGCATTGTTAATGAACAAGCAGAAGTTATTTTTGATGAGAATGGCAATGCATTAAAAATGATCGGAATTGTTCAAGATATTACTAGTCTTAAACAATCTGAACAAGAACTAAGAAGATCAGAGCAGACCTTACATGAAATGAATTCATTAATTGAAAATGCTCCTATGGCGATCTTACTAATTCATCAAAGTGGTAAAATCTTAAGAGTAAATGAACAAGCTATAAATTTATTTAAATATAGAGATGATGAAATTTTAGGATTTAACATTTTTGATTTATTTGGCCCAGAATCTTTAAAATTGGCGAAAAGTCATTATACAAGTGATATCTATGAGTTATCAAGATCTAATAAAATAGAAACATTAG
>JAEOTJ010000468.1 GCA_016839905.1 Promethearchaeota archaeon
TATTGGTATAAGGAGTTCAATCTCGCAAAATTCAATTATCACTAATATTATAGATTATGGAGATCACGGGAAAGATTTTTTTCGTTTCTTTACTGTTGATGGTAAAAAAAAAGGAGCAATGAATAATCCTATCATATTAACTTTACAAAAAACATCAGAAGACCCTGATGTAAATGTTTTGAGAGTTAGGAAAAAAGCCACTAGTAATGAATCCCCCAATAATCGGAGATCTAAAGCAGTAGAATATGTTAAGGATGTACTAGCGGGAAATGAAAGAGATGGTATTAAATTCTTTAAAATGGATTCTGACTTTTTTATAGAACATATACAAAATGGATGGCTCTTGGGTGAACCAGAATTACAGGAATTACATCAGAAGTTGATACAATTGATAGGAAAACCTATATCTGCTCTTTTCCAGATTTCACAAGGTGTTACAACTGGAAAAAATGACCCATATATCCTTAAAATTAGTGAAGAAAAGCAAAAAGGGCTTAGCTCTGAGAAGTTATTATATATATTAGTGCGGGGTGCGAATATTAAGGAATGTAAGATTGAAAATTTAAATGAATATATAATTTATCCATATATTAAATTATCAGGTGATTGGATTCTTGCTTTTCAAATAAAAGGAAAAGATATGCTAAAATTAGATACTCCTCTAAACAATTCTGAGCAGAGTATGGATTTAAATCAACGTCTACAACATAGAATAGCAAATGGCAAGATAAAGTTTCCAAAAACAGCAACACATTTATTTGAGAATTACGAAATATTGAAGGGAAGAAGATATGAAAATAAATTTATTGAAGAATATGCAGGATCTTGGTATGCCTATCATCGATCTAGAGATGCAAATAAAATGTTAACTTATCCAAAAATTATAATACCAAGATTGACACCCAAAGTAAATTTTGCATTAGATAATAAAGGTTATCTTCCTTTAGATTCAGTATTTATTTTTACAAAAAAGAACGATTTAAGTGAATATCATAAAAAAATCTCTGAAAAACTAAAAAAAACTATTCAAATTGAAGATCTCTTTTTGATAATTATATCTTTCCTAAATTCTCCTATTCAGAATTTTTTATTAACTTTTGGTAGACCAAGAACTCCTAAAGGACATTTTAGCGTTGATGAGGATTTATTAGAGTTATTTAAAATTCCTTTAGTTAAGGATATTCATAAAAATATGTTTGAAGATTTATTAAATATCATAAAAGAAAATGGAGATTCATTAAAAGTTAATGAAAAAATAATAGATATTTATAAGGTTATTTTCAACATTAAAGATTCAGAAATTGAATTGATTAATGACTGGATAGAAGAATTATAATATTTTTAATTGCTATATATATTATCAATCATTTTTCCACTTTTCCTACTTCAATTTAGCTATAATTATTGACATGATTCCATCAGATTGGATTAACTCATCAATGTAAAAACCAGAATTGTTTAAAATATCAGTGAATTCTTTAAGTGACCTCTCTTTCCCTCCTACAGTCACTAAAAGATTGAAATTTAATGTTGTGCCGTAGTCATACTGTATCTCTTCTGGGACAATCATTTCAAAAATGAATAGCTTTCCATCAGATTTTATGGCTTCTTTTAAATTATTCAAGATTTTAATAGATTTTTTATCATTCCAATCATGGAGAATCCTGCTTAATATAATAGCATCCGCTTTTCCTGGGATTTTTTCAAAAAAATCCCCTGATCCTAATTCAATTCTTTTATCTAATAATTCTGATAATACATTTTCTTTAATCTCTTCAATAACAAATGGTAGATCAAATATAATTCCCTTTTTAATATTGTTATTTTTCTGGAGAATTTTATTTAATAAAAACCCCCTTCCCCCACCCACATCCATAATAGTGTCTATATCGGATAGATCTAGTAGTTCTAATAAAGAATCATAGTCAAGAGTATATTCTGCCAATGCATTATTATAAATTTTACTTTTATCCTTATGGTTCAAAATATAACTGAAGAAGTCTTTTCCAAATATATTCTTAAATTGAGGTTTATAAGCTTTTAAAGCTTCATAGAGTCTCGACATTACCGTGTAATGATCATCCCCCCACATTAGTGCTGCGTATTTTAACCGTTCAGGATGATTTTCTGTTAACATTTTACCAAGATAAGTTAAGTTATATTGATTATTTTCCTCAATTATAAATTGCCATAATTTTAATACTTTAATTATCATCTCCAATGATTCTTTTGGAATATTTAAGAGATTTCTAATTGCCTCAAATTCAGTATAACCCTTATCAATGGAATCAAAGAATTCCAACCTTGTAATTGCATATAAAATTTGAGTTTTCCAATAACCTACTAACATATCCTTTAATCGTTTTCTTAACAAGTTCTTAACTATTTGATTTGATTGGTCATATATCTTGTGAATCTCTTTTCCATTTTCGTTTATTATTACTTTTTCTCCATTAAATTTTAAAACAAATGCAGCTCCATTATAAAAAGGTTCAGCCCATTGGTATCTATTCTCATAAAATGGAAATCCCTCTTTATTTATGTGAAAATATCCATACCTGTCTCTTGCAATCGCATAACCCTTATGAAATATCCCCAATTCGTTATATTTTTTATCATGAATGTAATTACCTTGTTTATCAATATGTCTAGCAAGACCATTTTTCATATAAACCGCTGCTATTCCGTATTTGTAATCTCCCACATATCGAAACCTTTCATTATACGCTGTTTTTCCATCAAGATTTATGTGAAAATAGTTTCCCAAATTATCTCTTACCGGGCATCTTCCTTCTTGGAAATTTCCGACCCAATCATATCTCGCTTTATAAACTGACTCGCCTTCTATGTTAATATGATACCATCCAGAACTATCTGAAACTGCAGCGCATCCCTCGTAAAATCCAAAAGCTTTTTGAAACCTTTTTTCATAAATTGGTATACCTTCTAAATCTATATGAAATGCTCCGACTTTATCCTGAACAGCAGCAACGCCCGGATCGTGAAAACCCATTACATTCTGAAATCGTGAGTTATACAATGGTTCATTTTTATGAATATGGTATGTCTCATCCATCGATATAGATACATTATTAAAATCTATGGCTGAATTCTTTTCCATCTTAATCCCTTATTTCTTTTATTGATTTTCTCATATTACATATTTTACAAACATTACTAAAACCCCAATTACTAATGAGATCATTATACTTGCTCCCGTGCCATAGATCAATTAAATTGTCTTTTCTAACATTTCCCAATGTTCCGAAAGTCTTTCTTAATTCATCTGGAGCACAGCACGCATTAAATGTCCCATTCCACGCGATCCAAGCTTCTCTTCCTAAAAATGGGCATATTAAATCTTTAGGAACCACACTATCTTGCTCTAAATTTGATAGAGTGTAGACATTTTCAAGTTTAATTCTTTTTCCATCTCGTAATCGATAATTTTCTCGAATTTCATAGAGATTTTTTACTATACTATTCCATCGTTTAATTGAATCCTCATTCCTTCTCAAGTTTTCTTCTTTTAATTCGGGATGAGTTATCCATAAATGATGCCCTTTCAATCGGTCTACATTCAGATCAATAGCCAATTTTAAGATCTCTGGAAGCTCAATTGAATTGCTCTCCATAAAGGTGACTTGAAAGGTGATTGTAGGAATATTTTCTGAATTCTCCCTTAATTCATCTCGAATCTTAATGAATGTCATAATATTTTGTAAATGATCTTCGTAATTCAAGCCTTTCATTAATATTTCAGAGTTTTCTTTTGAAGCACCATTAATAGAGATTTTAATATCGCTTGTCACCGAAAAAATACGCTCTGCCCATACTTTTGCGCCATACTTAGGAAAAGTTCCATTCGTGGTTAAATTTAATTTTAAATCATATTGTTTGACTAATTCCAATATCCTCTCAAAATCAGGATATAATAATGGTTCTCCCATAGTGCTTGGAATA
Source organism: Promethearchaeota archaeon (assembly GCA_016839905.1). Next base: position 3,964 of record JAEOTJ010000468.1, read on the forward strand.
ATTTCTCTTAAACCATAATTTATTGTATTTTTCACGACTTTTTTTATGATATTAAAGTCCATTAGACGATTCTTGTGGATTATATCCTTGTTATACTCGCTAAACTCCTCGCACATTATGCATTTAATATTACAAAGGTCTGGATTTGTATCAAACGTGATTCTCCACGGACCTTTTAATTTTGTTAATAAACTCAACATTTATCCCTCCTGATTATTAAGCAGATTATTATAAAGATTTATAATGTCTTGGGCATCTTGTTGAATCGACCGAACTTTAGTTGGCTTTTGAGTTAATTTTTTAATTAGATTTGGATCTTTAATAAATCTCTCAATTTTCTCTCTTAAATCATCAGCATTTCCTGGCTCAAATAGCAATCCATTTCGCTTATGCTTTACTAATTCGGCCATCCCCCCTAATCGTGATGTGATAACTGGAATATTAGCAATAAATGCTTCATGAATAACGAGTGGTGAGTTTTCAAACCATATAGAAGGTGCAATTAATACCTCGATGTTTGAAAAGACGTTTGCGATATCTTGGTAATTAAATCCCCCATGAAATATTATCGCTGAATTTTTACATTGTTTCTTTAAATACTGATAAGAGTTTGAATAATTTCCATAAATGTTGAGCAGTGCTTTATTATGATCGATCTGATTAAAGGCTTCTATAAGTGTTGCAATTCCTTTCACAGGGATGATTCTTCCAACAAATCCAAATTGCATTTTCTTGGATGATTCCTTCTTAATGTTATCAAAAAGAGTTTTATCAAAACCATAATCCATATAAATTATCTTATCACCAGGGATTCCATATTTCACATAAATCTCACGGAGAAATTTAGAGGGCGCAATAAACAGGTCAATTTTATTAGTTAATCCCTGAAATACTTTTAAATAATCTTCGATTTCTTCTTTAGCTTGCTGTTTAGAATTAAAATATTTCATATTACATTTAGCACAATTCTCCTTATTAGGTCCCGAGCATAGAGTTAAATCATCTTTAATTAATTGTCCTCTTATACACATCATCCAATAATCATGGAGCGTGAAAATGATCGGGATATTATATTTCTTGATAATTTTAACAATGAGAGTTGTTAAATGGCTTAGATGACCAATGTGAACTATATCAGTTTTGTTGTTTAAAAGGATTTTTTCAAAAATCTTGGCCATTTCTTCATCTATATACTTACTCCTAAAAGTATAATCTCGTCCAGGTTTATTAACCCTTATAATTTTTATTCCATTTTCAAAACTCTCATTAATTTCATATGGTTTCTTATATTCATCCTCTATTCTGGTAAAGATTAAAACATTAATCTTTTTAGATAATTCATTACATAAATTAGCGGTGTAAATTTCTGAACCTGCCATATAATAGGGAGGATAACCGTGAATTACTTTCAATACTCTTAATTCTTTTTTTGGAACATTCATATAAAACACTCAAAATAATTATATTAAGAAAAAAAAAAAAATTTGAACCTCCGTAGAGGTGTTTTTGACTAACCCAAATCTTGTTTTAATCCTCTTCATCGCCTTTATATTCATCATTGTTCGGATTCAATTGGTCAGAGCGGTTGTCTAATGATGCTTGGTATGCTGAATTATTAGGATTTATGCTATTGGATCTATCA
>JAEOTJ010000469.1 GCA_016839905.1 Promethearchaeota archaeon
GACCACGATCCTATCCTATAGCAGATAAGAACCATTTTTCTTATCCCTTTTATTGAAAAACTTTTCCAAGCCTTTTCAACTATGAAATATTATCCTCAGTTTCCCGAGGTTATTTTTCTCTATAGGGTAAGTTGATCATGTGTTACTGAGCAGTTTGCCATGGGAAATTTAGGTATCCCATTCAACTCGCATGGCTTATCCTCACCCAAATAGCAGTCGGGTCCGGCAGGATCAACCGGAATTGAATTAATATGAATATTTATGAAGCATGTCGCAAAAAATATTTCTAAATATTTAGGAATCGACATTTTTTTAGGGTTCTCAAATAAACTTTCTTCAGTCATTATTAATTATGACTACATTTTTTATATCGCATTTTAGAATCAACTTTTCATTTAACGGGCATTTTCCGTAATCCAAGCTTACACCGGTTAAAATGCGGTTTTCTGTAAATAATAAAGAAGGAATGAATTTTAAATTTTGTTATTTTATATATAAAATTTTCATTTTCTAAATTTTCGTAGTTTAAAAATCTCTTTTAAAAGATTAGATTATCTATATAAAAAACTTAAAGGTTTATTATGCATTTAAATGAGAAAATTGGAATTCATTTAGATCAAATCAAGCAAATTAAAGGAGTAGAAAATGCCGTCTTAACTCAAAGAGATGGAAATCCAATTCAATCAACAGGAGTTTGGTTCTCAAAGGATGAAATTTTTAATGTTTGTTCTGCTGCTAGTGCAATATACAATATTGGAATACACCTGCATCCAATAGATTTAAGATATATTTTAATTGAAGGTAAAAAGGCAAAAATTTTAATTGCTCCATTAAATAGTCCTTTACATTCTTCTTTAAATAGAATTTTAGAGCAACAAGGAATTATTAGCCAAGATAATAATCATGAATTTTTTATTGCAATTTCTGCTCATCCTAATGTAAATTTGGGAGGGATTTTTTTACAAACAAGTGAATGTTTAAGAAAAATTAAAACAACTTTAATTACATCTGGAGAATCCTTTAAACCCCCTCTAATTGAATTTAATAATCAGAAAATTCAAAATATTATTGAAGGTTTCAGTGTTAAAGAAGATAATCAAATTAATTTTAGATTATCTTCATTCTCACTAAGTTTTTCAGAAGAAATCTCTTTAGAATTAAAAAGAGTACTAAAAGATTTCTCTTTAACCATACCTGATTTAAGATATGCATTTATTACAATTGAAGGAGGATTTATTGTGTCTAAAATATTAAAAAATGCTAATTTAAGTAAGGATAAGTTAGATCAAACATCAGCGATGAGCTATTCCCTCTTTCAAACAGCAAATCGGTGCGCTTGGTTATTAAAAAAGATGAATGCAGAGTCAATTTTGCTTGATTGTGAAACATCATTTCAATTTATAACTGGACTTGGAAAAGCAATATTTAATACTGAAATAGGGAAAGCGAGGCAAAAATTAGGATTATTAAGATTAGTATTACCACAATTTTCAAAAAAAATTAATAATCTTATCAAAAGAGCAACCAAAATTCAAAATTATAGAACTTTTGACATTAAAAAATTGCTAGGTGAATTAATAATTAAGTAATGAGGGGAAAAAATGAATTTCTTTAAAATACTGGATAAATTAAAAAAAAAAAAGCCTTCTTTGATTCTTTATTGTATTTTAAATAGAATCCCAATTTTTGTATTTGGAAATAATGAGGATAAGATTGATGAATTCATAGTTGAATTTTCTGAACTTATTCATTTCAGAAAAGAATTCGTCTTTTATACAGATTTTTTATCACTAGAAGAACATAATCATTTAATTCAGAATGAATACATTGATTATAATTCTCAGCGAGCCCATATTAGATGTCCATGCGATGTTGCTTTTAAAGCCTTAAAACAATTTAATAATTTTAATTCCTGGATAATTGGAATAGTTATTCCAAACCAAAAAGAAGAGTTTTTACATATCAAAAACCAAATAAAAGAGAAAATTCAAGAATTTTTATGTATAAATATATCTTCCAAGAATATTATTGTAGAATTAGAAGGATTAAATGTAAAAGTAATTGATTTTACATTGGAACAAAACATTTTACAAAAAGTTTTTCAAGATACTGAGAGATCTATAACTCGAATGAAGAGAGCATTATCACAAACAATAAATTCAAATAAAATTAGTAAAGAATTAATTAAAATGTTATTGGATTTTGAAGCTGAAAAAAAGGAATTAAAAAGAAATATATTTAAAAAAGAAATTCAAAATTTTTATTCTGGTTCAAAAAGAGCTTACTATATTTTTAGTAAATTGAATATATTGAGTAATTTAGAAGTTAAAGCGAAAATTGGGAATAAAATTCTCTTAGATACAATAGATTATATAGATGCCCCAATAGAAAGAATTTTATCATTTATTAATAAAGAATGGGGTGAAAATTTCTATGATTTTGTTGAATATGATAAAAAAGTGATAATTGGAGAAAAAATCTCTACTTTGTGGGGTTTAGAAAAATATGAGGTCTAATATAAAATGATATTTAACTATGATGAAAACACAGTATTAGTAAAAATTGTATATTACGGTCCTGCGATGTCGGGAAAAACTACTTCTATTAAATATCTATTTACATATTTTGGTAAAGAAGATAAATTAGAATCAATTGATAGTACCGTTGGAAGGACTTTATTTTTTGATTTTGGCGTTTTACGATTCAAAGGGGAGGAATGGACTTTGGAATTTTTATTATATTCCGCAACAGGGCAGGACTTTTACGCAAGTACTCGTCCAGCAACCCTAAGTGGAGTTGATGGGATTATATTCGTAGTTGATTCTCAGATTGATTATGTAGAACATAACCTAAGATCTTGGAACGAATTGAGAAGATTGTTTGGAGATGATATTTATAATATTCCAACCGTAATTTCATTAAATAAATATGATTTAGATTGCGTAAAAAAAATAGAAATAAATGATTTTATGAGCTATATTGATTTTAAGAAATTTAAATATCTATCATTAAAAAAAACAGTCGCAGTTAATGGAACTGGGGTTCTAGAGTCCTTTAAACAATTAATAAATTTTATTTTCCCCCAATTAACATTAAATATGAATATTCCAAATTAGGTAGTATAAATAATTGAATTATATAATTTTTTCATACATATTTTTACCTATACGCTTAATATATCCTTGTAAATGAAATTGCTTTAGGATATTTCTTGCTTTACGCACGTCTGGGGCATCAATCCCTAATATTCCCATCAATTGAAAAATTGAAAATTGATTTGGTAGTTTTTCTTTAATATTGTTATAAAGACCCAATACTTATCACTTTTATTTTATTCATATTCAAGGTTATTGGTTAAAAATGAATTAAGATTTTTATAAATTCCCCCTTATCTTCTAAAAAAACTTATAAGGGAATTTAAAAAGTCAATAAAGATATAAATGAACTAATGTAACAAGCAGGATCATTATTAGAAGGGGAAAAAGCAATTAAAGGAATATAAGGTTTATATAATTCTCAAAGTAACTATAAGATATCATTCCTACCCATGGTAGGTCATCTTTATGTAGTTTTTTTCATCGAAATTTCATAACCTTGGGAATCCCTAATAACTTTTTAAAATTTTTTTTATTTATCTTTATTTTTCATTATATGATTAAGTCCTTTTAATAATGCTAAAACTGAGCTCATTACAATATCTTCATGAGTAGCACTGGTTTTTACAATATATTTACTGTCTAAATCCATTAATTCAATTGAAACCTGTCCTAATGCATCAGGTCCACCAGTAACAGCTTCAATATTATAATCTAAAAGCTTAACTTTACTCATTGGTTCAAAACATTTAACCATTGCTTTAACAGATGCATCTACAGGTCCCACTCCTATTGATGATGCTACTTTATCAATATAATTACCATTATTACGAATTTTTAAACGAACCGTAGAGGTAGGGGTAATAGTTCCTGTTAAAACGGATAATTCTTTGAGCATAACATACTTTTCTTCTTTTGGGAGTTCACCCATAACATCTTTTACAATGGCTAAAAAATCTTCTTCAGTCACCTCATGGCCTTTATCGCCAAAATTTTTAATATGTTCCATTATACTACTTAATTGTTCATCCGTAGTAGGTATTCCTAAATCTATTAACTTAGCCTTAAGAGCATGACCTCCAGAATGTTTCCCAAGTTTAATAGATTTACGTAATATTTCCCCAACATCATCAGAACGTTGGATTCCAATTAATTCTGGAGTTATGGGTTCATAAGCACGAGCATTTTTTATCATTGCGTGCGCGTGTATCCCCGATTCATGAGCAAAAGCATTTTGACCAATTAATGGTTGAAGCCTTCCAATTTTAATCTTTCCTCCACAATAACTTTCAATTAATTTTGCTGTTGGATAAATCTCCTCCATCTTAATATTCATTGGGATATTGTATAAAGCATAAAGCGACACTGCCGTTTCTTCGAAAGAGGCATTTCCTGCTCGTTCTCCTAAACCCATTATGGTTGTTTGGGCTTCTGAAGCACCATTCTCAAAACCCGCTATTGTATTTGCTACAGCTAATCCAAAATCGTTATGACAATGAACGGCAATGCGTATATTTTTAGGAATGGATTCATTGATTTTTTTAATAATATCTCCATATGCTTTTGGTGAAATTGTTCCAACTGTATCAGGAATATTCACGCGAGTAGCTCCATTTTCGATTGCTGTTAGATTCGCTTTTATTAAAAAATCTAAATCTGTTCTTGTAGCATCTTCTGCAGAAAATAATATTGTTGAATAATGTTGCTTGGCATATGAAATCATATTTGTAATATGATCTAAGACTTCCTCTCGTGACATTTTAAGTTTTGATTTCATATGTAAATCTGAAGTTGCTATAAATACATGAATACTATTTAAATCCGCATTAATAACACTATCAATATCTTCTTTTACCATTCTTGCTAAACCCATTATTTCTGAATCTAAGCCTAATTTGGCGATATCACGGCAAGCATTAAATTCACCTTCAGAGATTATTGGAAATCCAGCTTCAATTATATCAATCCCTAAATTATTTAAAGATTGAGCTATAGATAATTTTTCCTCATGTGTAAAACTGATTCCAGGAGTTTGTTCCCCATCACGTAGTGTTGTATCAAAAAAATATGCTTTTTCTGGTAAGTTCAATGATTCTCGAATTTTTCCCATCATCTTTGAAACATTAATTTTATTTTCTTCCATCATACCTACACCTATTAATTACTTATATATTTATAATCTCTCTCATTTATAAGAATGAAAGAATCTTAATTCTTATAAAAAGAGAGCGTATTTATTTTAATAAGAGAAGCCCATAAATTAAATTTAAAAATAATCCTAAAGGAAATATTCTAATTAAAAAGACTTTTAAATCATAATCGTGAAAAATCTTCATTATAAAACAATCCAATAGGTTTTAATTAATTATTATAAATATAATTTAATATTAAAAGTTTTCTATTTATCTACTAACTTCTATATATTATTACAGCGATTATTTTATATTTTAATTAAAATAGAAGGGGGATATAAAATAAACTCCATAAGAAGAGAAGAGTTATCATTATATATTATTGTGAATA
>JAEOTJ010000470.1 GCA_016839905.1 Promethearchaeota archaeon
ACTGATAGCTTGTGGGAGAAAAAAATGATAATTCTAAGAGTTTATATGATATAAATCTAAATTTTTACAAAATAAGTAAAAGAAAAAAAAATGGGTTATCACCTAAAAGGTGTTAATGCCAAAATTTTTACTTTATTAAATAAATTTATCCATATTGAAGATTAATCAGATCTATTTGGTCTTTTCGAATATGGTCCTATTATATAGGATTCTAAGGAAGCCCATATGATGTAATTTAATTACCGAACGATATTCAAAATTTTAAATATGTTAACATCATTATTATTATTATTCGGTAACAAAAAATTAATTAACAATGATAATGATTTCTTTGCTATAGATGATGAGACTGATACAATTGTTTCATTATTTAAAGATAACTCTCTGACGATGTTTTAATCATTTTTTGAAACTTTTTATTTAATTTTGCTGAGTAATAATGTTATATATTTCTTCGAGCCGAGTTGATTTTCTTTTTAATGTAATACATCGCTCTTCTTCACATCCCCTTAAAATCGCAATTAATTCATTTAAGTGAATTGTTGGAATATCTAATTTTTCTCTAAATAATTTTTGTATATTATTTCTAAATTCAGGTTTACTTAAGGTATAAAGACATGTAGGACAAGGCATTAAAATAAAATCTGCTTTAACATTCTCAGCGCTTTTAAGTTTTTTATAAGTAATTTTTAAAGCATCATTTTCATGCATGACTACTTGGGATGCCCCCCATCCGCAACAACTTTCTCTTTCTTGATAATCCACAGGTATTCCCCCAAATAATTTAGTTAGATGCTCTAATTTATTCTTATCTCTTAAATAATCACCAATGGAGGGTTTATCTCTCTTAAGATTGAGATAGTGACAACCATAATGGGAAGCTACACGTAATTTTTTTAAGTCGTACTTTAAAGTATCAAGCACATTCTTTCTAATTAAATAGATAAAGTCTAAATCATGAATAATTCTTAATTTGGGGTTTTGTAAAATTTCATATTGACCAGGGTATTTTTCTCCTCCCATTTTCTTTTTAAGGTTGTTTAAAAGATCTTCAGTTTTTTTCATAACTTCAGAAGTCTTTAAAAAATCTCTTCCTCTCAACATACTATTATAGCACCCATTACAGCTCACTAATAATAAATATGCTTGGTGATTTATTTCATTTAGATTTCGTTCATTAATTGCAGCAAATTGGGCACGAGTAATCAGATTTCGCTGAAAAAATGTGCCACTACAACAAGATTGTTCTTTACAAGTAATTACTTCTAAATTTAACGTTTCTAACAAATCTTGGATTCCCCATCTAACTCCAGGGAAATAGTTCTCTAAACAAGCTTTAAATAAACATAATTTTTTATTTTTAAAGAACTCTAAAGGATTTTCTGGATATTGTTCTTCAATTTCTTTCAAATTTAAAGATAAATTATCTATTTTCATTTTTTATTATAATTTGTATCATTATTTTTTGATTATTTAATTATAATTTTGATTTTTCACCTAATTTAATATCCAAAACAGGTGTTCCGTTAATAGCATCGAGTTTTTTAACAAATAAAGTAGTAACTTCGATTTTAATAAGTTCCACATTAGAAATTCCAATACGAGATAAGCGATCAGGTGTTCGAGAAGCGAAAATTCCTACTTCTTTGTCATCTCTTCCTCTGGAAAAGATTGATCGAATTTTGCGCTGTTTATGAAAATAATACACAACGGTAATCCATTTCTCATCTTCCAATTTGTATAGAAATGGTCGTTGGATTTCAAAGAGATGGATTTTAGAGATTCGAGTTGTGTTTCCTTTTAATCCAAATCTCTCCCCTCTTTCTAATTGATTCTCTACAAATCCAATCGGAAAAATCTTAAATGGCTTACAATTTCGAAATAAGCAACAATGACATATGAAATTATCGTCGACTTTTTCAAGTTGGGATAAATCAGACTCTTTTTTACATTTTGTACAAACTGGCATGATTTAAAAATATGCTTATTAAATTTTTACTTTTACGAGAAATTTATATTTGCTTGATTATTTCTTTCAAGATCAGTTCGTTGAAATATCCAATCATGACTCCTTTATTAATGAGTGTTTCCCCATTAACCTCAAGGTTTTTATTTAAGAGCTTGCCATCCTTAAAAAATATTAAAGCGGGTATTGCATTGATATTCAATTCTCGAGCTAACTTGCCATTATCCCCAAGTTCTATTTCTTTTAACTTTATAATACCATCATCTCTAAATTTTTCTAAGATAGTAGAGAGTAATTTACACGATCTACACCATTTATTACATAAAACAACAATATATTTACCCTTCTTAGGACTGTTGATTCCTAACTTTTTTAATTTTTTTACACTCAAATAATATTATCTCCAATAATATTAGTTGATTTTATAATTTTTATGACATTTAATGTTTTATTTACCTTTCAAATTTGGATTATAGAATATTTTTATATCTTTAATTTACAATAAGTATTGTTTAAATAAATTATCTTTTCAATCTTTTTCTGTAATTCAAGCTTTTCTAATCTTGATAAAATATCCTTTTTATTTAATTCTTCAGAGGAAAAAGTTTCCAGAATTTGTTCTTGTCTCATTGGATGTCTTTCAATTATCGATAAGACTTCTTTTTCAAAATCAGATGAATAAAAACCGAACTTTCCAATGTCTGGAAAATTAATATTGTTATATTCACTAAAGAATTCATTTAAAACTGAAATTATAGATTTATCTGGAATTTGAACCCATTTTTCAGCAGGAGGTCTAATAGGAACATTTATGTCTATTTTATCCGGGTTAATTAAATCAATTTTCTCTTTCAATTTTAATAGTTCTTCATTTGAATCGTTAATTCCTTTCATTAACATTATTTCTATCCAAAACTTACCTTTAAAATCTTTTTTAAAGTCAATAAATCCTTGAATAACGGCATCAAATTTAATAGAGGGGTGAGGTCGATTTATTCTGATAAACGAATTTTCATCTCCTGCATCTAAGCTAGGTAAAACAACATCAGCAAGCATCAGGGCATTTCTAACCTCCTTATCATATAATAAACTTCCATTTGTAATAACACAAACGGGCTTAATTGAAAATTCCTTAGCTTTTAATATCAATTGTTTTAAATCTAAGTATAAAGTAGGTTCTCCGCTTCCTACAAATGTTATGTAATCAATAGGTTCTGCATTTTGTTTAATAATTTCTTTCATTTCGGCGATAATTTCATTTTTGGGGAGATAATTTTTTCTTTCGTTTGTAAAATTCGTTGTTTTTCCTAATTGACAATAAATACATTGATAATTACACGTTTTTGAGGGAATAGGATCAATTCCTAATGACTTTCCTAACCTTCTACTGGGGACAGGTCCATATATATATTTCATTTTTTTTTAGAGTTTTTTAATTTTAATTCTTTATTTCCTATTCATCTGAATGTATTTATATTGTTTCACTAATGCTACACCAATATCACAGTCATTTCTAATATTGGTTCCACATATATCTATTTTTAAATTCCCTTCAGCCAATTTCCTCATCTATTCTCTTTAATAAGGGTTCTACTGGAATAAAGGGAGGAACACCAGCTAAATTATGCATTTTTATTAATCCTAAGTCTTTAGGCTCCATACCCATAGCTAAACCTAATAATTGGGTATAATAAATTACTGGAATTTTAAATGGGGCATCAATTTTATCCTTGAAGATGTTGTTTACCTCTACCTGGCCTAAATCAAATTGTAAATGGCAAAAGGGGCATATTGTTACAATTGCATCTGCTCCTGCAGCTGTCATATTTACTAGTTTTTCTCGTGTAAAATCCAAGGAAACTTCTTTAAATGAACTTCTTACACCCCCTCCGGCTCCACAGCACATATGTTTATCTTTATAATCGATACTTTTACCTCCTACAGCTTCGATTAATTCGTCTAAAAAGCGTGGATCCTCAAATTCTTGATGCCAAGGTCTTGTTTTTACAGGCTTCAAAATATGACAACCATAATGAGGAGCAAAATTTAGGTTTAGTTTTTCTACTTTATCCTTCTTTAATCTTTTTTTAATTCTCTCAATGCCTATATCTTTATATAAAACTTCAATAATGTGTTTAACTTTAATAGTGCCCTTGAATTCTTTTCCTATTTTAGCAAGATGTTCGTTAACAATCTTTCGCTTCTTTCTATCGTTCTTTAGAATATGATTAACTTCAAGCAAACTGCCATAACAACCATTGCACATTAAGCTAATATCTGCTTCATTTTCTTCAGCAATTACAATATTTCTGGCACCTATCACTAACCATGTGGGAATATCAAATCCCCGAAAAACTCCTGGTGCTGGGCAACAAGATGCACCAATCATATCAATTAAGTCAATTCCCAAATATCTGCAAACATTTCGAGTTGCTTGTTCTATAAAAGGATATCTATTTGGTATAACACATCCTAAGTAAAAAGAATACTTCGGTCTAGCTATTTTAATTACCTCCATTATCTAATTATATTATTTAATATCATGATTTCTTAAACTTATTATTTGGACCTAATTTTTTTATTTTATTTGTAACTTTTTCAACTATTTTAGCAAAACGCTCACCTTCTGCAGCTGAAACCCACATAAAATTAACTCTTCCAGGCTCTATACCAAAAAATTCTAAGATATCTTTTAAAATTGCAAAACGCCGCCTTGCGACTAAATTGCCACTAATATAATGACAATCACTTGGATGACATCCTGATACAATTACACCATCCCAACCATCTGTTAAACTTTTTCTTATGAAGTATGGATTTATACTTCCTGTACAAGGAACCCGAACAATCCTTATATTTGGCGGATATTGAATTCTACTTACGCCTGCTAAATCAGCACCCGCATATGAACACCAATTGCATAAAAATGTAATAATTTTTGGTTCCCATATCTCTGAATTTCTTCTTTTTAATTGAGGTGGTTTATTTAAAATCTCTAATCCTTTATTTTTAATTATAATTTTAATATTCTCTCTATTAAATAAGGAGATTTTTTAATTTTTATATAATTTTTTTCAAAATAGATTTAAGATCAAGGCAAAATTTTTCTAAATGAATTTTTTTTACATGGGGCATGCAGACAATCCTAAGAAAGTTCAAATTCTTGAATTCTCCTAGTTTCCAATTTTTTTTTTTTAATTCTTTATTGAGTATTTCTATATTAGAATTATCTTCAAAAGTAAGACCTAATACATTTAATTTTGGTACTATTTTTAATTTAACTCCTTTAATTTCAGAGATTCTTTTTTTTAGATATTGCGTATTTTTTAAACATCTTTGAACTATTTCTTTGTATCCCTCCATTCCCAAATAATTATATGTAGCCCAAAATGCAATTATTGCGGCACCAGGTCTTGTACCTGTAAGATTAAAATGATTATACGCCCCCCCTGCTAGATAGGGTATTTTAAAAGATATTTTTTTTAAAGCTTTATTATTTCTAATCAAAAACATACCCGCAGGAATAATTCCCATTCCCATTTTATGAGGATCTGCTGTAATAGAATTAACACCTTTTATTATGAAATCCCAACTGGGTGTATAATAGCCCAACTCGTGCATAAAAGGTAAAATAAATCCCCCGAAAGCAGCATCAACATGTAAATACAACTCTTTTTCTTCTGCAATTTCTCCTAATTCTGCTATAGGATCAATTAAGCCCAATCCTGTTGTACCTGCAATTCCAACTAGTCCACAAGTATTATTATTTATCTTTTTTCTAACATCATCAACATCTAAGGTTAAATCCGACGTTAATTTTGCTTTTATAATTTTTACACCAATTAAATCTGCCAATTTTTCGAAGGATAAATGTGCTGCTTCAGAGACTATGACCTGAGGCTTTCTAATATTCGATTTATATTTTCTAGCTATTCTTATGGCGATTATATTTCCTTCAGTACCTCCACTTGTGAAATTTCCTATAATGTTTCTTCCATGGAACAATTCAGCTATATCTGAGATTAAATTATCCTCAAATTTAGCTGTACATGGAGAAATTCCTCTATCTCCAACATTAATATGTAAATATCGGGCAAATATTTCCCTCGTATATTCTAAAGGTTCGGTGCACATTGAGCCCAAAATATAGCCAGAATTGAAATCACAATCTTCAGATAATTTACTTGTTAATTTATTTTCTATATCTTCTCTTTTTAATCCATTTATTCTCATAATTTCTATTAAATTCTAATTATCTTTTATAAAATAGATTATAAGATTTTTTTTACTAAATTAAATAGTTTTACTTTATTCTTTCTTGATTTCTTTTAAATTTTTATCTCTCTCCTCTAGTCTTAAAGTTTTTTGCTCTTGTTCTTCTTCTTTTTTTGGTTCATCAAGATACATAAAACTGTAATGACAACAACTCATTGGTATTAATTAAACACCTCTTAACTCTACATTATTTAAATAACCGAGACCTCTAAGAGTTAATTTGTAGCCAGAATTAATTCTTTCAATGAACAAAGCATATTCAAGCATTGATAGATGAAATTTAGCTTCTGAATCGTTCAGATTGAAATATATTTTTATATCTTCAAATTCTTTAATATTTTCTCCAATATACTTTAAGAGAGCTCTTCTAGTTTTATTCTGTAAAGCCCTTAAACCCCTTCTATGATCTTCTTTTGGATTTAATAGTTTTCCTTCATTTTCTAGTTTTTTTAACCATAAACTCTTACTTTTTTCCAATTTTTTATTATTCATAAATATCCTGCCATATCTTATCTTTATATTTTTTTATTGCGCGTTTTAAAGTTCTTACTGATAATTCTGCCCATTGTTTATGATCTTCCGGTAAACCTTTCAAAGCTTCATCAACATCTTCTTTTTTTAATTTTTCTGCACAATCTAAAGATTTCCCTTCAATGAGAAGTATTATTTGGCTTGCTGTTGCAACAGAAACGCCACATCCATCCGTAACAAAATTCGCCTTTTCGATTATATTATCATTGATTTTTAAAAAGAATTACATTGTATCTCCATATGGTCCCGTATATGATTGAGAGACACTTATATCATCTTTTTCGGGATTATCAAAATTCTTAGGATTTTGTAGAAAGTCTATCATATACTTATTACATTCTGAGATTTCTTCCTTAACTATTTTTTTTTGTAATTTTTCTACAAATTTATCAATACCTTTATCAGATTTTTTTTTTTTAAATCGCCTCTTTGTATTTTTTAATCTAATATATATCATTAAATAGCTCCCTAAGACCGTAGTTTATGGGACATAATCATATATAAAAATTTTTATCTTGTAGGTGTAGTAAGTTTTTTTTTTGTTTTTAATAGAATCGATATTTATTCTCTTATCATTCTAGCTCCGCATTTAGGACAAATTTGATTTGCACAAGGAACTCCTTGTCTATGTAACTCTCGGCTACCACAGTTAGGACACATACAATAACCCCCAGGACCAGCAGCATACGGACCGCCCATCTTTCCTCTTCCTCTTCGTATTCTCTGACTCATACAATCACCTCTTTTTTAATTCTATTTTTTATAATTTCTTAAATATTTACCTATTTCTATTCTTGTTTATCATTATCTACCTTTTTCGATTTATATATATTTATAGCTCGTTTCAGAGTTTTTATTGCTAATTCAGCGCAATGCTTATGATCTTCGGGTAATCCTTTCAATGCGTTATCAATATCTTCGGGTTTTAATTTAATTGCTTGATCTAAGGACTTTCCTTCGATGAGAAGGGTTGTTTGGCTTGCGGTCGCAATTGAAGCTTTGCAACCATCCGTGATAAAATTGGCTCTTTCTATTATGTTATCTTTTATTTTTAAAAAGAATTGCATCGTGTCTCCGCATGGACCTTTATAGGATTGTGATATTGTTATTTCTTCTTCAGGAGGCTTACCCCAGTTTTTTGGATCGTAGAATAGATTAACGATATATTCATTATAGTCTTTTATTGGTCTTTTCTTTATTAAATTTTCAAAGTCCTTCGCATACCCATTAAAAGTATCTTTTACCATTTTTTTAGTTTTTCTGTTTATTTTTTATTATTATTGCTTGGATATTATTAACAATTATTTTAAAAGCTTTAGCACTATTACTATTTGCGTGTTTAAGAACGAAAGGTAACCCTTGGTCTCCTTGAATACTTATTTCTGCTTCAAATGGGATCCTACCTAGTAATTGGATTCCAAAGTCATTAACGGCTTTTTCAGCCCCTCCAGGAGGATATAAATCAATGTATTCACCACAATGAGGACAATTAAAACCAGACATATTTTCAATAATTCCAAGAACATTTCTTTTCATTATTTGTGCCATTTTAATGGTTTTTCGGGCATCCATTAACGCTACTTCTTGTGGTGTTGTTACTACAATCACATTTTCATCTGGAATTAATTGCAAAATGTCCAAAGTCTCATCAGAAGTTCCTGGGGGTAAATCACAAATTAAATAGTCTAATTCTCCCCATTCAACATCTCCTAAAAACTGTCTTACAGCCCCCATTTTCATTGGACCACGCCAAATAACTGGATCATCTGAAGTTTGAGTTAGAAATGCCATACTCATTACTTTTATATTTAAAGGACCATTAACAGGATAAAATTTATTAGCATCTGGATCAACTCTGGGTTTTAATTCAGAACTTATTCCTAACATTTTAGTTACATTAGGACCTGTAATATCGACATCCAATATTCCAACCCTTAATCCTATGCTAGCTAAACTCATAGTAAGATTAACTGCCACGGTTGTTTTTCCGACCCCTCCTTTACCTGAGATGATTACAATTTTATGCTTAATTTTTTCCATATTTTTGTTAATGTTTTTCGTTCGTTCATCTATCATTTCTTTCTTACCCTTATCTATCATCTCTTTCATATCTATATCTGGAAGCTCTTCTTTTCCCATATTTTAATCCCTTTTTTAGATTTTTTTATTTATATTAATTCTTATTTATAATTATATGAAATTAAAGCCCTTAATTTAATTCTATCATTAATATTTTATGAAATAAATGTGTTAATTTATTATTAAATCTTTATTTCCACTAAATTTTTATGGATTTATTTTCTTTAATCAATTGACATCAAATGAAACATTTAAATAATTAATGATGATGATGTTCATGATTATCATCTGCTTCGGTGTGAATTTTTTCAATTCCATAACCCTTGCCTCCGCCTGGAGAACAAAGGCTTTCACCACCTTCTAATGTCCCATCTAAAATTTTTTTAATAACTTCATCAATCTTTCCAGTAACACCCATAATAACATCTATTCCATATTGGTTAAAAAATTGTACGGCTCTATGACCCATTCCTCCCGCAATTATACAGGTCCCTCCTTGCTCGTTTATAAATTGGGGGATGCTCCCAACGGAATGTCCGGGATTTGGAAGAGTCTTTTTTTCAATTATTTTATTATCTTCAATTTTTATGAATGTGAACTGTGGAGCGCGACCAAAATGAGCACATACCTCGTCCGAATCAGTACTTATAGCAACTATCATCTTTTAATTAACCTCTTTTTTAATTTTAATTCATATAAAATGTAAAAATAAAAAAATTTAATTCAAATCTTTCAAGAATAATTTTTTTCATAATTAAATTTTTAAAGAACAATTCTTTTTTATAAATTATATTATAATGAATAATTATTCAGAATTTATAAAGATAATTATTATAAAAAATAAAGAATAAAGCTAAATAATATAAATATAATTAAGAAATGAGGTTGAGGTAAAAAAATGGTAATTGTTGCTGTTCCTTCAATTGGAAATGGTGGATTAAATGAACTTTTAAGCCCCCGATTTGGTCGATGCGATAGTTTTACTTTTATATCAATTGAGAATGATAAAATAAAGGAAGTTAAAACGGTCCATAATAATGCAGCAGGTGCTATGGGGGGCGCAGGAATACAAGCGGCTCAAATAGTAGGAAATAATGGGGCATCAGATATAATTGTCGGTTTTTTAGGTCCAAATGCTTTCCAATCTTTAAATGCTTTAAATTTAAAGATTTATCAAGTGCCCAATGAACAATTGACAGTAAAGCAGGCTATAGACTTATATATGCAAGGAAAATTGCAATTAGTTAGTGGATCAAATGTAGGTGCTCATCATGGTATGGGGGGCGGTCGGGGTATAGGCGGTGGTGGCGGTGGTGGCGGAGGACGAAGAAGATAATTTTATAAATTAGTAATATATTGAAATTGTTATAATTTAATTTGAAATCATGCCTAAAAAACCAATAATTATTTGTGTAACTGGTGGAAAAGGTGGAACGGGTAAAACTTTAGTTGCTGTCAATTTAGCAACAATGTTTAAAAAAGATAGGTATAAAGTTCTATTAATTGATGGAGATGTTGAAAATCCTAACACATATTTATTATTGGGAGGACAACTTGAAAATCAAACCCCTGTTCCTTTTTTCAAACCCAAAATAATAGAAGAAAAATGTACTAAATGTGGCTTATGTGCTCAAAATTGTGCTCCACATGCATTATTGCATGTTGAAAATGCATTTCCTATTCCAATATTAGCTGTGTGTTCTGGATGCCAATTATGTTATAAGATTTGTCCTGAAAAAGCGATTGAAAAAGATCATAAGGTAATAGGATGGATTTATTCAACAGAAATAAACGATCTTTCGCTTATAATTGGTGAATTAAAACCATCTGAGGCTCGTTCTGCTGCTGTTGTAGAAGCACTCTTTGAAGAACTTGATGAAATTATTGAAAAAGTCCCTGAAACATTTGATATTATTATTTTAGATACGGCTCCAGGTGCACATTGTGACGTTGAATTATTAATAAATAAAGCAGATATAGTAATTCCTGTTACGGAGCCCACTAGATTTGGCAAGCTAGATTTATTAAGGATAATAGAATTGATAAAGTTATTAGATAAAGATTATCGAGCAATCGTCAATAGGTCTTCTTTACTGGGCTTTAGAGATGAATTTTTAAAAGAATTAAAAGAAAAAGAAATCCCAATTTTAGGAGATATTCCTTTAGATGACGATATCGTAAATTCCTATTGTCAAGGAAAGCCTCTAATGGATGAAAACAGTGAATTTATAAATGGAAAGGGATATAGGGCATTTAAAGAGATATTTGGAAATTTGTTAAACTGGATTAAAAATAAAAATGGAGGGAGTTAAAACATGGAAAGGAAAGCCATAGGAGTTATTTCAGGGAAAGGAGGGGTAGGAAAAACATCACTAGTTGCATCATTAGCAAGTCTTGCACAACAAGATTCTGAGATAAAAGCTATCATTCTAGATTGCGATGTAGACGCTCCAAATCTTGCCTTAATACTTCCTCCAGAGTCAGAAGAACAAATAAAAATTCAAGACACATTTACTACTTTAAAAGCTGCTTTTCTTGAAGATAAATGTATTAATTGTAAGCAATGTATAGATGATCATTTTTGTGAATTTAACGCCTTAAAATGGCATGAAGACAATCAAGTTCCAATAGTAGATTACTTAGCGTGTGAAGGTTGTGGAGCATGTAAAGTTTTATGTCCTGAGCATGCATTCGAAATAAATGCTGTAAAAAGCGGAGAAATTATTTATTATAAATCAAAAATAGGGTTACCTCTAATATATGGTAAAACTAGATTGGGGAGTACAACATCAGGTAAATTAGTATCAGATGCTAAACAATATGCTCAACATATTGATGACTTTTCTGAAAGTAACTTAGTAATTATTGACGGTCCTCCTGGGATAGGATGTCCCGTAATTGCGACTGTTTCTGGATTAGATTATATTATTACAATAACAGAACCAACCCCATCAGGCTTGCACGATCTTATGAGAGCAATTGAGGTCGTCCAACAATTCAAAATTCCATTTGGAATAGTAATAAATAAATCCGATTTAAAAAGTCCTTTTCAAGAAAAATTCAAGAAATTTATTGATGATACAGGTTATAATATCTTAGGACGTATTCCTTTTGATTTATCAATTCCCAAAGCCATGTCATTTGCTAAACCAGTAATAGATAATGCGCCAGATTCAAGAGCTAGTTTAGCTATTAAAAAAATCTATAAAAATTTAAAAGAATTATTATGGAATAATTTTATATCTTAACATTCAGGTGCTCATTAGATACTCTATTTTAATTTAATACCTATTTATTAGAATTATTAACTTAAAGAAAATAATAACTTTATAAACATTAATCAGCATTAGAAAAGAATAAAAAAAATACTTTTATTAAGGTGATTTTGTGTTCCATCCAACTTAATGGAACTCATTAATTTTTTGCCGAAAATCAATTGTAAAAAATGTGGAAAATCAACACACATTGCTTTCGCACTAGAATTATTGAAGAGAACCTTTAAAATTAATGATTGTACTCCTATATGAGGGTATTTTTAATCTTTCTTTTTTAACGAAAAATTAAAAAACATTGATTTAAAGCCGACAATAATCCTGATTATCCCATATCAATTTAAGTCGGAGCATTTCAATTCTACTTTTTTGTTCTAAAATCCATATTTTGTCATTTTTCGATAAAGAAACTGCAATAATTGATTATTTTTGAAAATATGAGAAGATCCGACGAATTTTGATTTAGGATATTCAGAATTCTCGTCGGTGTTAAATTAAAGATTTTCATTTTTCGGTTAATTTTCAAAATTCAAAAATACCCTCATATTAAAAGATAAATATTAAAAAAAAAATGATTCCTTAAAATAAATCTTAGGTGATGAGGAGGGCCAAGAAAAGGAATTATATATTGAAATTGACTCTGAAAAATGTATTGATTGTGGAGCTTGCATTTCATTATGCCCAACAGATGCATTACATTTGGATGATGATGAGAAATTAGAATATTTTGTGGATAAATTTATTGCATGTAATTTATGCTTTGATGGAAATCCACGACAAGCAATAAAAGAAAGTTAAAAAGTGAAAATTAGAAAAAATCTACAAAATTATACAATACATTTTACATTTATAGACGTAAGATAGAAGATTTTCAAGAGGATTTACTAAAAGCTTTTAATCAAATAAGGAGAGATATTGAAGATTCTTCTTTTCTTATGAATCCTGAAGAAAGAAAGCAATTAAAAGATATTTGGATTTCATTTATTTTTATTATTTTAAAAGGGTAACTCCTGCCACGAGACCTAAAAGAGAAAAAATCGGTCAAAAATATATTTAAGGAGGAGGCGTGCGAAATCGGGGCTTATCATCTACTAATCAGAAGATAACAATACTGAGTGTGGTAGGAGTTATATTTAATTTATATTTTTTTGAATGATTATTCTTAATATAATTAATAATAAAATAATATATAACACTTTCCATATTTTATCTTTAAAAATTCTAACTTAAATTATTAATATTTTTGATCTCTTAAAATATTTCAATATTAAAAAAAGAGAAGCGGAATAGAGCAACCCCACGTCTCAAAAACAGCAGTAAAATAGATTTATTTTGTGTATCTCATTTTTATTATTCTGAATAATCATTCATAATACTTAAATCTTTTTTGTCATACATTAAATTGATAATTGTCAATTTACCTTCTTGAAATTAAATAAAAAATAGTTCATTATTGGTAATTATAATTAGCTATTTCAAGGATAATAATTCTGATATCTTTTATGATCTAAGGGTTGCTATCATAATTTTTTCATCTAATAAAAAATCAAATGCATTTAAAGGATCTGGGAGGATAACATCACTATTCATAATACTTTTAATTGAGGCGCCTTCATTACCTAAGATAGCAATTCCTAAAATCGCATTTTTAAGCATTAAAGCATCGTTATTCCCATTACCTATTGCGACCGTAATATCTTTTCCTAATCTTATTAATTCTTTATTTTTAGCTTCAGCTTCGGTAATTCCTTGCGAATTAATTTTAATGTAGTTTACATCAAACTTTTCAGCAATCTCTTTTAAATTCCCCCTTGTATCCGCTGAAATTAAAAAAATATTATAGATTTTTTTTAATTCTTCAAATTTATTGTATAATTCTGGTGAAACCTTTCCTTGAAACTGTATTGTTCCATTTATATCAAATATTACATTCTTTATTATAACGATTCCATAATTAGGAATATTTATATTTCTCATTTTTAAATTTAAAACCTCTTCAGTTATTATATACATTTATATTTATTAATTCTCTTTAGAGCAAATAATAGGGATTATAGCATTATTAGGACAATCCTTAAAGCATTTTAAACACTTAAAACACTTATTCATATCCTTTTTATTAAAAATTATGTGATTTTTTCCTGTATCCAGTTCAATGCTAAGATTGAATAAATTCTGAAAACAAAAATCCTTCTCTAAACATTTTTTACAAACATTACAAATCTGCTTATTTATTTTAAAATCAACTAATTTCCCTTCTTCCATTGAAATTACTTCAATAGCATTATGTTCGCAAACATCAACGCATTTAAGGCAAGCTTTACATTTATTATAATCAACATATCTTAAGGAATTTCTAAAAAAGATTGCTTTTGTTGGGCAAGAATAAGTACATTTTTGGCATCGAACACAGAATTCCGAATTAATACTTATAGGAAATAATTTTTCCATTTTTTATTACTTAGGATCTTTTATTTTGTATAATTCTATTAATTAAAATTTAAGATTTAAAAAGAAAAAGACATCCCTACGCAAATCTTTATAAATTGATTCGGAAATCTCTGACGTATAGCATCGATATGGGATGTACAGTGACATGCTCCAATAAGGTCTATACCTTCTAGATAAGAATATTTTCGAAATCCATGAAATCCGCCAATAATTGCTTTAATATTATATATTTCTCTTGCTTTCACAATGAAATTCTCTAATCCAGGATGGGTACAGCCTACGATAATTACTATTTCATTATCTTTATTTTTTAAAAATAATGCTTGCTCCATTATGGTTGTTCCAAATTGTCCAGAAGAATACACATTCTTTTCAATCTCAATAAAATTAGAAATACCAATAACTTTTGAATTCGAGAATTTTCCTTTATATAATTTTTCATTTTTTTGGGGAATATAAATCTCAATTTCGGGATTATTTCTATAAATTCCATCTAAACCCCCAGAATGATCAAAATGATCATGAGAAATAATGACTTTTTTTATTTCCTTA
>JAEOTJ010000037.1 GCA_016839905.1 Promethearchaeota archaeon
AATTTGGGAAATTTTGAAGAAGCTTTTAAAAATTTCAATAAAATATTAAAAATCAGTGAGGACGACATTAGAGTCAAACATTTTTATGCTGAAACTTGTTGGAAAGCTGCTAAAACTGCAAAAGAACTTTGTAATTTTGAGAAATTTGAACAATTAAAGAAAAAAGCATTAAAACTTGTAGATACACATTGTAAAGATGAAAAAATTAAGAAGAAAATTTTGGATGAATTCTCAAATAAATGATTTCAGAAGATAAAAAGAGATATTTCTGCGGTTTTTTTTGTATATTTTACCAGTAACCATAATATTCCTCATCTAGTTTATGAATTTTATGATATTTCAGCTGTGATTCAAAAATCCATAAGTTTGACCTTCGATTATCTAATTTGTTTCTATTTTTATGGTGCACTACTTCTCCAGGACGCAGTTTGCGTCCAAGCATCATTTCAGCAACATGTCTATGAACGAGTTTATCAGAATCACAATAGCGTTTATAACCATTCTCATCAATATAAGTTAAATTTTTCCATCCTCTCCAATCTTTCATATTCTCACCTCCTGCTCTGTTTTATTCGAAAATCTTTTCCATTTTTCATCACTTTCTTGTTTATTTAAAGCACAATTAGGATGGTATGCGATTCCTTCAAGCATTACAACTTTTTTAATTACTAATCTTACTTTTTTGAACCTTATATCTCTAGCCCAGGTTAAAGTGGATACATCTCCATATAATTCATTACATAAGTTTTGAATATATCCTAAGATTGGATTATCATTATTTTTAAGATAAAATTTTTTATAGATATTTTTTAAAGGACCTTCTTCATCAAGAAATAATTCATGTAAATCTAAAGTTAATCCACAAGACGGACAAGTAAAGTGGACACCTCTTTCTGAAATTTCTTCAAAGGTAAACTCATCATAAGGATCATACGTTGATGATTCACCTTCATATTCCTTTTTTAATTCATATCTATTCAAAATCCCCTCAATACAACAAATATGAGTTTTGGTAAATTCAATGTAAGCAGCCTCTTCTTCAACAAATTCTAATACGAAATGTGGTTCATTCAAATTGATTTTTTTCAAACATATTGGACATAAATTATGATAAAGTGCCCACAAATAGCTTACTGATAAAAAAGGACTGAATTTTTTATGATATTGCTTAATTTCCAAAATTCCTTGTTCAATTAATTTTTTATAATTATTTTTGAAATCATTCCACTCAATCTCATCGAGATCTCCCTTGAAATTATCCATTAGCTCTGGACCCTCGTCTAGCTTCCCACCTTTCGTGACCCAGATAAACCCCATTACATCGATGATGTTTCTGTATATTTTAAAATATTTAAAATTTGGATCAGATTCTGTAAAATCATATCTAAGCAATTTATACCCTTTCCGATTAATATGGAGGATTTTCTTTTGATCAACCATCTTTTCGAGTTTAGTATAGACTGTCGTTTTACTCACTGAAGTTTTATTCTTTTTTTTACGGTTATTTTCTAATTTACTTTCAATCTCACTTAGGGGTGTGAGTTTTCTTGTGTTATCTCTTAAAATTTCTTCAATTTCATGATCTAATATTTTTTCTTTCATGAAATTATAATAATGAGTTCAGTATATAAGTGTTTAGTTCGGAAAGAAATGAACTTAACCAGAACAAAATCCGAACCTAAATATTAGAAGAGGATTAGAGAGGAAAACCTTCATATTCAATAATCCAAATTTTTCTATAAATACATTTAAATATGCATATTTTCATTATTAAATGATTTGAAAAGTAATAATATTCAAGAACGGTTTGAAAACTTCATTTCTTCCCTTTCTATTCCTAGACATATAAGAGCTGATCTCCAGAGAGCAGTTTTAAAACTTGTAGAAAATCTAAAGAAGGTCGTTAATCCGATTATATTTCCTATACAAAAGACACGCTCTGGAATTCGAAATATCGTAGTTTTACGTGGGCATCAATTTGGAGGATCGTATGATAGGGGAACCTATATAAAAAATGTCTCGGATATTGATGTATATGTGGTTTATGAAGTGCAACCCGCAATGGAAAGATTAAAAAAAGCCTTATACAATAGAAAAAAGGGTTCATCTCAAGAATACAGAGGAGAGATACTTTTAAAAACGCTACGGCATCAATTGAAGAACATTCGGTTAAGCATCCGAAGGAGATTGGAGGTGAGAAATCCTCCTTATAGACATGCAATAAAAACAAAGATAAGATATGCTAATAAGAACATTAAGATAGATTTGGTTCCTGCTATAGATTTACACGAGGATGGAAACCTGCTTATACCAAACACCAGCAAAAAAGTCATCAAAATCAATCCGACTAAAGAAGAGAATGCATTAAAGAAGCTCAACACTAAAACCGATGGGAAAGGAACAAAAATGATACGGCTTGTTAAAGCTTGGAATAATCATTGGCAAGGTAAGATCATATCTTACGTTTTAGAACGACTAGTCTTGGAGGTATTTAAAACTAAACCAATAGGCGATTGGGTAAAAGCACTACGTACATTTTATATCGAATCAATACGATTAATCAATGAGCGAGCATTTATGCCTGATAAAGTATATTCCCATAAATCAATTCTAGATGAATATGATCAATCTTATCTTTCAGAAATTCTCGAAAGACTTAAAAGAGCAAAAGGTTATGCAGATAAATCTAATTGGAGAAATCTTTTTGGACAGGGAAGAATTTAATTTATTTTTATTATTATTATTTGATTTAAGTCAAGATATTAATACTTTAGATCTCTATTTTTCTAAATCCTCTTCATCTTGCTTTAATTCTGATTTTGAGATACATCTATTGTATAAATCTATATAATTTGCTCTTGGATCTGAAGATCTTGAAATTAAAACAATTTTTTCAAGAAGATTATAAAATTCAGCTAACTGATCAGGACGTAATTTGTTTTTAAGCTTTTCTGTACATCTTTCACATAAAATACCATTTTTCAAGATAACATTTATATCTTTTTTATAAATTTTTTTATCGTAAAAACAAAATCTGGTTTCTGGTACTTTATGTGTCATTTTTTGGTCAATTATTAATCTAAAGCTATAATCAACAAATCGGTATAATAAATAGACTTCTATAGGAATTTTTTCCAATAGCTCTTCTAATTGATAAAGAGTTATTACGCCAAGACCCGTAAAACTCCCTTCCTTTCTCTCAAGATCACAAAATATATTAGTATAGAATTTTCCATTTAATTTTAATTTGCATAGACCAATAATAATGGATTTATTTTCAGCAAGTTTATAACGAAAATCTCTTAATAAATCAAAGATTTCAATAGTAGTAAAATAATTCCTTTTATTATCATAATTTTCAACTTTTTTAGATGAGATAATAGAGTATTCAAATGATTTTTGAATTGAATTTATTATAGTTATAATTTTTTCAAGTAATTCCTTTTCTTCACATCCAATACAGATAATAAGGATCTGAATTGGCTTTTTTATTATTGGTTTTAAAATCCATTCTGCTATTTTTGCGAGGTTAGCTTTAATACGAATTTGACTACTCTTTGGTTCGTAAGACTTGATGGTGATTAAAGCATGAGATTTGGTTTCTGGTGTTGAAGAATGGTATACTTCTAATTCCTTTATTTCTCTTAATTGACCAACTTTCATTTGAAGAATACCGTATTCTTGTTTTTTTTCCTTTAATTGATTCGATAATTCCTCCACAGTTATATATTTTGACCAATGAATTGACATAGAGCCATTTAAAAAGGAAAAGAAATTAGGCATTATTTGTTCTGGTTTTTCTTTATTAATTAATCCTATATGTACATACCGGAACAAATAATCTTGATCTGGGATAAATTCAATCATTCCCTCTTCTTTTATAATTGTTGGAAAAATTGATGATTTTATTATATTTAAAGGAATGTGTTTAATATCCTTTAGCTGAGGTAGGATTCTCTTTAAAAATTCATTAGCATGTTTATTTTCTTCTAATAAAAGCTCTTTTTTTATTAATTTTTCAATTTGAGCATTTGTATAATTCTCAGGATTGGGGGATCGATAATAGCCACAGTATTCATTTTGGTAATTTATTTCCCATTTTTCTTGATATGGATCCCATATAACTTGCTGTAATTCTAAAAAATTGATATCTTTTGATATTCTTAATAAATAAAAGGAGTTCTCCCACAAATAATTAGAGTATGTTGATCCTAATCGTATTTGTAATGTTTTTGTTTGACAATTAATCAAAGAACTTGCTTTATGCTCATGTCCAGTTACGATTACTTGACACCTTTCATTTATATATTCAAAATCATTATGAAATTCATTATAATCTCCAAACCAATGTGGAGGATGGTGAAAAACCACTATATTTAATTGATTTGAATTTTCACGATTTTGAATTTGATTATGAGCATTTAATGTGTGTAATAATTTTGTCCCTAAAAATAAATTACCACAATCTTTATCTGATTTACTAAACCATGATGAATTTAATTCAACAAAGTTTATACCTTCTATTATTTTTGACCCAAATAAATAATTTTTAAAGAATGAACCAGAACTAGATCCAAATTTAATTGGGTCTATGTTTAAATCATCTTTTTTAAACTTGA
>JAEOTJ010000098.1 GCA_016839905.1 Promethearchaeota archaeon
AAGCGAAAAATAACCTTAGGGAGGAGAAACAATCAAAATTTCGTTCAATTACCCTTTTACAAGTTGATCCATCAACTCAAGTACAAGGCAGAATTAGTTGGCATTTCCGTGTCACTAGAACAAGAATCATTTACTTCCAAGTGTAGTTTTTTGGATGGGGAGTCCATTATCAAGCACGAGCGATATATGGGAAGGCGCGTGAGCAGGGGACTCTTCAAGTCCAAGAAGGGCATTTTAATTAATGCGGACGTGAATGCAGGCTATAATATCATTAGAAAAGCACTCCCGAATGCCATTTCGGCTGACGGGATAGAGGGTGTAGGGTTTCACCCATATTCCATTGCCATTTCATGAGTAAACTGGATTATGGAATAAAATTTATTTACTAAGAAGGTAAATTAAAAATAACCTGAAGCATTATTAAATAAATAATATTAATCATACTAAAATTTATTAAATGAAAGTTATAGGATTTTGTGGCCTTCCAGGTTCTGGAAAATCTACTGCAATTGAAGCCATAATTGACCTGGGTATTATCATTACTATGGGGGATGTAATCCGAAATGAGGCAAAAAAAAGAAATGTTGATCTAATTGATGAGAACTTAGGAATGATTGCTAAAGAATTAAGAGAAAGAGGGGGGCCTAAAATTATTGCTGATAAATGTGTTGAATTAATCAATGGATTAGACAGCGAAGTTATTTTTATAGATGGCTTGAGATCAATTTCAGAAGTAGATGAATTCAAAAAATTCTGGAAATTTCCAATAGTTGCAATTGATACAGAAGATAAAATAAGGTTTAAATTACTTTATGAAAGAGGAAGGGATGATGATCCTAAAAATAAACAAGAATTTAAGGAAAGAGATGAGCGAGAGAGGGGTTTTGGAATAAGAAAAGTCATAAATATTGCAGATTATAAAATTAAAAATAATTTAGATATTAAAGAGCTACAAAAAAAGACAAGAGAAATCATATTAGATATTATTAAAAAATATTAAAGTTATTATTTTAAATGATACTTCGAATTATTCTTTTAAAGCCCATTTCATAAGCTCATCAGATATGTAGATGTCTTCTTGAAGTAAATTTAATAGGGATAAGTAATCTTTTTTTGTTTTAATAATCCCCTTTTTATAGAGTGCTTTTAATAATCCTATGGATCCTGTAATAGAAATCCCTAATTTCTTTGCATATTGGCGTAGAGGTTTATCATCAGTGACAATAGGGAAGTGATGTTCTAAGCCTAACCTTATTAAACTCAGATCTGCTAAGCTTAAAGAAACAGGGATTTCTTTTAAAACTGTTTTTTAGTAGGCTCTAAAATCTTAATCCAATCAGTAAATTCTTTTTGCCATCGTATTGTATATTCATTCAAAACTTCTTTCGAGGTTACAGCTGAGGAAAGTAGTTTTTCCAAGTGAGAAAGAAGATTTAATCGTTTGAAAGCACTTAACACGCTATTATCAAGGATTATCATACTTTTGCTTGCCTGATGTTAATTTCTCAACAACATCTAAATCATTTTGAGCTTCTTCTACTGAACTGGGCCCTCCAATATGCTTAAGATGACGTTTGTGAAATTCTGATAAGAACTCATCTACTTTCATATTTAAAAGATTTGCTGCCTTGGATTGAGTTATTTTACCCTCAGCATAGATTTCTAATATCCATATTAGAAGACTCTTCTCTTCTAAATTTCTAGAATTAAGACCAGTTAATTCCAATAGATCTGCGGGTAAATTTATTGTAATTTTCTCTACCATTTTTCTATATTATGAATAGTAATTCTACTTAAAAAATTTAGTGAATGCCATTTGAAAAATTTAAAGATAATTTGACAATGAAAAAAGAAAAATTTTTCAAAATTTTTTAATAGGAGTAATCTGATTATAATAATTAATATTATCAGGATAAACAATAATATTTGTTAATTCATCTATTTCAGAAGTAGATGAATTTAGAAAATTCTGGAAATTTCCAATAGTTGCAATTGATACAGAAGATAAAATAAGGCTTAAATTACTTTAAGAAAGAGGAAGGGATGATGATCCTAAAAATAAACAAGAATTTAAGGAAAGAGATGAGCGAGAGAAGGATTTTGGAATAAGAAAAGTCATAAATAATGCAGATTATAGAATTAAAAATAATTTAGATATTAAAGAACTACAAAAAAAGACAAGAGAAATCATATTAGATATTATTAAAAATTATTAAAGTAATTATTTTAAATACTCTGCTATTGCTTTAGCTAAGGATACTTTACTTGCTTCATTGTCAATTGAATCTGTTCCAATTATCTCATCTGCTCCAGCATTAAGTATTCGATATTTTGCATTTTGTAGCAATAAAGCGTGAGTCGCCACAGCATAAACTCTCTTGGCACCGCTTTCTTTAGATAGTCTAATTGCAGTAGCCATCGTGCCACCAGTTGCAATAATATCATCTGAAATCACGACATCCTTATCTTTAAGACTCAATTTCCCTGACATCGTTATTTCTCCCGTCTTAACATCCCGCTTTTTCTCAAAGAAATCAACTTGGACTCCTTCTCCAAAATGTTTAGCAAAAGCTTTTGATCTTTCTACAGCTCCTTTATCTGGTGATACAACAACGATATCCTTAGCACCTATGGATTTAATATAATCTGCTAGTGATTTCATGGAGTCTATATTTATTGCTTTACAGGATAATCCTTCTAAAACTTTTGGGGCATGAATATCCACGGCATAAAACTCATCAATTCCCATGGAATCAATTTGACTAACTATTAGATTGGCAAATTGAGATTCTCCTGGTCTAAAGATCTTATCTTGCCTTGCATATGCTAGATAAGGGACTATCAAGATAATTTGTGCTGCTTTCATGCGCTTTACAGCATCAATCATCATCATCATCTCAATAAAACGAGAGTTTTGGTCTCCACTAGAACTAGGTCCTGTTGATTGAATAATTATAATCTCCTTGCCTTCTATTAGTGATTCATCTTGAATATTAATTCTTAGATAATTTTCTCCATCAGGAAAGGTTTTAAATTCAGTATTGACGCATTCTATACCTAATTCTTTAGCAATTCTTACTCCTAAAATTTGCGATGCTGGTCCTACAACTAATATCTTATCCATATTATTCACTTTTTTTATAAATTTTAATATTTAATTATTAATTTCTTATTATAAATTTTTTAAGAAATCAAGTGAGTTTTCAAAAATTTCGTCTCGATGTCCTCTAAATGAATGTCCTCCTGTTTCATAAATTATTGTATTTTCATCATTTAATCCAAGTTGTTCTTTTATTTGATTTAAATTCTCAAATGGAATTACATCATCATCACGGCAATGTGAAATTAAGATTCGATTATTATTTAAAGGATCTCTTTTTAAAAAATATATTGGACTAATTTTTTTGATGAGCTCTTCAAAAAATTTGATCTTTGTATAAGTATGATAGTCATTTCGAGTACATAGTGCGATTAGAATTTTTACTCGTTTATCTAGAAAACCTTGTGTTAATATTATAGCACCACCAAGAGAACGACCAAATAGAGCAATTTTTTCACCTAAGATCCTATTCTCTTGAGTCCTCAAAACCCAAGAGACTACTTGCTGAACATCACTAAATATTTTTTCTATTTGGTTAATTATATTTTTTTTCGTATGTTTAGCAGTTTCACCATGACCCCGATGATCATAAGCTAAAACATAATAACCTGCGTAGGCAAATTTTTCAGAAAAGAATTTTTCAAAACTACTTTTTTGATGAACTCCAAGGCCAGGTAAGTTAATAATAAATGGTGCTTTTAAAGGAGTATTTTTAGAAGAATATATTGTTCCTTTTAGATTTATATTATCTTCTTCTATAGGAATATCAATATCTTCTTTATAAACACTCTTACTAAACTTGTATTTTTCTATCACACGTCTTAAAGTTTTAATGGCTAAATCCGCGCAATGTTTCTCATCGGCCGGTAATCCATTTAATGCTCCATCTATTTCCTCTGGTTTTAACCTTTCAGCAAATTCTATTGATTTTCCTTCAATAAGAAGTGTTGTTTGGCATCCTGTTGCAACCATGCAACCACACCCATCTGTAATAAAATTTGCTTTCTCTATAATATCATTATCATTGATTTTTAAGAAAAATTGCATTGTTTCATTATTTTTACCTTGATAACTCTGAGAAATAGTTATTTTTTCATCTTCAAGTTTTCCCCAATTTTGAGGATCGTGAAATAAAGTTACGATTCTCTCGTTATGATCCTCAATTTCTTTTTTGATTATTTCCTTTTGAAGATTCTCCACAAACTCATCAAAATAATCCTTTTTCATTTCCAAGGCTCTAATCGGGCTATTTTTACTCTTCTAAATGTTTTAATACATGCTTTACTAGACTAGAATGGTCTTCAGGTTTATCTTTATATTTTTTAACAATATCTACAATTTTCTTACTCAAATCCATGTGTTCTGTAATACAATTACTTCCCTTTAAGAAATCCTCACTATGACGCATAGCTGCGGTATTCTCTGTGATTCTAATAAGCTCAGTTGCGATGACGCCATTAATATAAATAAGATCCGCCATCATTTTTTTGATAAATAATAACAATGAAATCTGGTCTGCAGACATATTTTAATAAAAGTACCTTGTAATAAAAAGAGATATAATTCGAAACAATTATAATTAAAGATAATAAAACTTTATCTGTAATAACAAGAATCATAGTAATATAAAAAGTTATGCTATAAAGGGGGACTATGGAAGTCAAAATCCCACGGATTAATTGATAAAGTATTATGATAATCAAAAGCAATTCAAATTATATCTAAAAATCCTTACCAATTACCATATGAGTAATCATATTTTAATTAAAAAAAACAATTTTTAGTTTTAACTCTTAACAATAGCAGTTTTCTAAAAAATTTATTAATATTTAATACACATACTATAATAATAAATAGTAATTATTTAAGAAACAATCAAATGGTAAATTCAATGAAATTTAACAAATTAATCTTAAAAAAGATCGCTTTTTTTGCTCTTATCAGTATTTTATTTATTGGAACAATTAATTTATCATTTAATACTCCCACGAACAATGCATCCCTGCGCTCTAATCCTCAATCTTCTCAAGGTCATCTACTATGGACCTCTAAACTCTCTGGTACTATTAGGTCTATCGCAATTTCGGATGCTGGTGATTATATTGCGTGTGGCAATTTGGGATATGTCTCTTTATTTAATAAATCAAGTAATATCGCATTATGGAACTATAGTACGGGAAGTACTGTAAATGAGATTGATATTTCAGCAGATGGGAAATATATTTTGGCAGGATGTCAAGATGGTTGGGTTTATCTCTTCAATAATTCAGTAACCACTCCAAAACAATATGAATGGAGATATGATACAAGTGAAGCTGTATGGTGTGTCGCTATTTCAGCAGATGGTAAATATGCGGTTGCCGGAACATCTGGTACAAATGATAAAGTCTGCCTTCTAAATGTTAGTAAAACCTCTGATCCACATATTTGGACTAATAGTGATTCTAGTGATGGAATAGAAAGCGTCTCAATTTCAGGTAATGGAAGCTATATTGCAGCTAGCGCCTTCGTTTATCTTTATAAGTTTAATCTGTCAAGTTCCACTCCTGATTGGAGTGCCACTCTTGCGCTCGGAGGTATAGTGGATATTAAGATGTCCAGAGATGGGAATTATATTGCTGTTGTAAGTAGTGGTTATGTGAATTTATTTGATAAAGAGTTTACAAGCGACACTTACTTATGGCAAGATGATAGCCTTAATGGTTATGGTAATTCCGTTGATATTACATTAGATGGAAGCTATATTGTAGTAGCAGGCGATAATGCGTTTTGTGCGTTATATAACAAAACAGGCTCTACACCAGAACGTGAATACTCTGTGGATGCCCTTGATCATGTAAATGACGCAGCAATTTCGTTAGATGGAAATTATGTAGCAGCAGGATATACTTATATTACTGATAGCTATAGAAATACCACTTATTTCTATGATAGAGATTCATCCATAGCAACTTGGAGACATATGTCTCAAACAACAATATCACATGTTGCTCTTTCAGCAAATGGAAGTTATTTAGCAGCATGTGATTGGGATGATAACTTATATTTTTATGATACATTAAAGGAGGTACCCGAATCTGATGACTATAATTTAGGTTTTTCTAAAGGAGACACATTTTTATATGAAATAACGGTGAAAAATAATACAGAATTAAGTGCTTTAGGAATTACTTTTGCAGCAGATTCAACTATAGGGGAAAAACGTTGTTATAAAATAACGAACATAGAAGAAACATCGTCATATTGGTTAGTATCATATGATGCTTGGGATTGGAGTTCAGACAATGATGGATGTTGCGGTATCACTATATACGAAGATGAGATTATAGTTTATAAAGACCCTCTCGACTATGGATACAATATTAAATACATTCATCCAGACTTAATCAGTATATTACCAAAACCTACAGAAGAATATATAGGTTTGATTGATTGGGATTCATCCATTACTGTTTCTGGTTGTAATATAACTTGGGATGCAATCACTTATGAAGTAATATATAACTATGACGATGAGGGATTTTTAGATAAATATACTGTAAAAAAAGACACTAAAGTCATCTTAGAAATAAAATATGCAGGAAAAGCTTCTTGTCCTGAAATTCAAGGGCAAGAAAATGAAATGCCCGATTTATTTGTAATGATTCTATTCATAGGGATTGTTGCTGGTGTAGGGATCGTAGGAATAATTATGATGAAGAAGCATCACCGAGGGTAATATCGTATAAGAAAAAAATAAGCAACTCTTTTTAACATTTTTTTGATTTAATTTAAAAGATTGAAATTCGAATTGTTATAATTAAAGATTTAACTAAAAATTCTTTATATTTATTTGAAAATGGATTATAAGGATTTTAAAGATGGCTTGACAAGTCTTTCAGTATTTCTATTTATTTTTTCAATTACATTCATGATAGGATCAATTTTAATGAAGCCATATATTGCTTTGGAACCTTTAGATAGAGATTTTATTGTAATCTTATGTATAATCAATATTTTATTTAATTTATATTATTTAGCAGAAGCTTTAAGATTAGAAAAGGTTTTTAAATTGGAAGATAAACACGTGTTAAAGTTTGGAAAAAGGATTGGAATTATAACAATTATATATACTCCACATTTCTTTTTAATAATTTCCCTTTTTTTTAGAGGTTTTCATGATTTACAGGTAATGATGATTTTTTTAATATTTGCAATGGAAGGATTACTTATAGGACTTGTTTATAAAGAAGTTTATGACTTGTTAATTCAAGAAGAGGCCCAAGTGAAATTTGAATTAGACAAGAATCGTAAAAGATATTTGAACTAATCGCCCTTAAAATTGCGAGATTCCTTTTTCCTTGAAAACAGCCTAAAAAGATTTCGAAAAATCTCTTTAGGTCTTACATTTTCTCCAAAGGCGTGACTTCCCGTCGTTCCAACGGTAGATATATCCTCATGGATAATCATTATATTTCTTTCTTCTTGAAGGATTCTAATTCCTTCTTTTTTTAGGTTAATAGAGGCGTTCTCGTCTCTATTGTGAGTAGTTCCACACTCTAAACAGGTCCACGCTCTCTCTTTTAAAGCAAGGTTGTTGTTTTTCCAACCAC